>JANXRL010000101.1 GCA_025352985.1 Verrucomicrobiota bacterium | reverse complement strand
GACCGAAAGCAAGGCGACCTCCGCCGCAAAAACGCCCCCCGCCAAGCGCGCGAGGAAGTCCACCGGCCGTTCCGCCGCCAAGCGCGTCTAAACGGCCCCCGCCCGCCCGTCGACACGCCCCGCCCGGCAAACGCACGGGAGGACAGGGTTGCACCAGCGGCAAAAGCGGGTTTTATTTCACGCATGAGCCTAGATGAAATCGTCGTCGTTGATCCGGAGCTGATGAACGGCACGCCCTGTTTCGCCGGCACGCGCGTGCCCGTGCGCAACCTGCTCGATTACCTCGAAGAGGGAGACAGCCTGGACGACTTTCTCGCTCAATTCCCCGGCGTGAGCCGCGAAAAAGCCGTGGCGTTCATGGAGCAATCCAGCCGCCTCCTCATCGAATCCGTAACCGCTTAAATGCGTCTCTTTCTCGACGAGTGCCTGCCCCATGATCTGGCCCGGGCATTGTCCGCCCATCACTCGGTCAAGACCGCCGACGACATGGGTTGGAACGGCGTCAAAAACGGACGCCTGCTGAAAGCTCTCCGGGAATCGGGCGAGTTCGACGTATTCGTCACCGCCGACAAGAGCCTGCCCCACCAGCAAAACCTGCGCGACACCCCCTTTGCCATCGTAGTGTTGCGCCTGCGCTCCACCCGCGTGGCCGATGTGCTGGCACGCGTCCCAGCGTTGCTCCGCCACCTGCCGCTCGCCCTCGCGGGAGAGGTCTCGGTGGTGACACCCGCAGACTGATCGCTGGGTTCTCATGCGATCCATCTGAATCGCCGCACAAAAATAACCCGTTCGTCGGACGCTCGCAGCCCCCGCCCGCCCGTTGACACGCCCCGCACAGACGGCGCATCTTGGCTCCGTGGACAAGAAGCCGCACAAAGTCGAGGAGCCCCAGTCCCCCTGCCTCTCCAAGCAACTGGAAAAGGAGAAATCTGCTGTTAGCTACATAAGCCCCGCCCAGTCGAAGCAGATAATGGACAAAATATTTCGCGTGCATGGAGACGTTCTTCGCCGACTTGCGGAATGCGACCGAAACGGATGACCTCTGAGGGCAAACATGCCCCGAAGCCAAGGAGCCCAGTCCGGTCCCCTCCTGCGTCGCGCCGGACAAGACGAGTTGAAGGTTGATGATTGAGAGTTCCGAACCTCCGCCTTCCGATCTCTCAACTCTCAACCCTCATCTCTCAACTTTCAGATGCGCCTTCTCCGCCACCTCACCCCGCCCGGTCCCGCCTACGCCGCGCTCCAGCCCGACGGCTCCGCGCTCGAAGTCTCCGGCGATCCGCTTGTGGGCACCCACCGCGTCACCGGCCGCGTGGTCACGCTCGGCAAACGCCTCGCGCCCGTCGCGCCGGCCACGATCATCTGCATCGGGCTCAACTACGCGAAGCACGCCGCCGAGGGCGGCAAGGGTCCGCCCGAGCGTCCCGTCTGGTTCATGAAACTCCCCGGCAGCATCCAGAATCCCGGCGACCCGATCATCCTTCCGCGCAACCAGCCCACCGAAAAGGCCGACTACGAGGCCGAGCTCGCCATCGTCCTCGGCCACGAATGCCGCGACGCCACACGAGAGAATGCGTTGTCCTTCGTCCTTGGTTACACCTGCGCCAACGATGTCTCCGCCCGTGACTGGCAGCGCGACTGGAGCGGCGGACAATGGAACCACGCCAAGAGCTTCGACACGTTCTGCCCGCTCGGCCCCGTCCTCGTCACGCCCGACGAGCTTCCAAATCCCAACGCGCTCCGGATACGCTCGATCTTGAACGGCGCGGTCATGCAGGATTCCAACACGTCAGACATGATCTTCGACGTGCCCGCGATCATCGCCTTCCTCAGCGCCGACAAAACGCTCCCCGCCGGCACCGTGATCCTCACCGGCACGCCCGAGGGCGTCGGCTTCGCCCGCAAGCCCCCGGTATGGCTGAAGCCCGGAGACACCATCGCCGTCGAGATCGAAGGCATCGGCACGCTCGTCAACCCGGTGGCGTGACGCGCGGCCGTTGTCGTTGTCAGTTGCTCCGGAAACCCAGCGCCTCCAGTTCCCCCAGCAGAAAGGGCACGCTTGCGAGCACCTCCTGGAGTTTTTCCAGCGCGGCGGCCTGCGACGCGACCTCGCAAAGCGCCACGCCGTCGAGGCTGTCGTGCACATGCACCGCCCAGGGAGCGCCCGGCTCGATGGAAGTTTGCAGGACGGAACCGTAAAGATAATTGCCCGTCAGTCCGGGATTCGGGCCGCCGCCCGGCACGAGAAACAGGGTGTGCGCCGGATCGTGCGCGACCTCGGCGCCATGTTTCGCGCGGTGATGCGCGCGGCGGGCGACCACGACCGCGCGGGAGGCCTCGGCCTTGGCGCGAAGGGCTTCGGGCAGCGACTGGACGTAGCGGCTGAAGATGCTCGCGTCGGCCTCCAGTTCACCCGCCTCGATCTTACCGGCCATGAACGCCTCCAGGTTCGAGGCGTGAAACACGGGCAGCGCCGCCAGCGAGCGCAC
>JANXRL010000076.1 GCA_025352985.1 Verrucomicrobiota bacterium | reverse complement strand
ACCTCGGCGCCGAGGGTTTCGAGTTTCTCGCGGAGTTCGCTGTTCTGGTCGCGGGTGCGGGTGATGGCGACGCGGCGGCCAAAAAGCGGCAGGTGCTCGAACCAGTCGATGGCTTCGTGGTCGCGGACGACTTCGCCCACGAAGATGATGGCGGGCGCGGCGAGGCCGGATTTTCCAACGAGCCCGGCGAGGGTTGTCACGGTGCCGGCGACGCTGCGCTGGCGACCGAGCGAGGCCCATTGCACGACGGCGGCGGGAGTCTTGGGGTCGAGTCCGCCAGCGACGAGTTCGGCGAGGATGAACGGGAGGTTTCCCATGCCCATGTAGATCGCTAGCGTGGTGTTCTTAAGCGCGCCGTAGCTGCGCCAGTCGAGCTGCGGGCCGGGTTTCTTGGGGTCTTCGTGGCCGGTGAGCAGCACGAGCGAGGTGCTGGTGTTGCGATAGGTGAGCGGGATGCCGGCGTAGGCACCGGCAGCAAGCGCGGCGGTGACACCGGGGACGACCTCAAAGGGGATGTTATCCTTGGCCAGCGTGCGGGCTTCTTCGCCGCCGCGACCGAAGATGTAGGGGTCGTCGCCTTTGAGGCGCACGACGCGTTTGCCGGCCTTGGCGTGGGTAACGAGGAGCGCCTCGATCTCCTCCTGCGGGACGGAGTGGAAGCCGGCCTTCTTGCCCACGTAAACAACCTCGCACTCGGGGCGGCACCATTTCACGAGCTCGGGATGAACGAGGTAGTCGTAGACGAGGACGTCGGCCGTGGAGATGAGTTCCTTGGCGCGGAAGGTGACGAGGCCGAGGTCGCCGGGACCGGCGCCGACGAGATAAACGATACCGGGGGAAGACATAGGAGACAGATTTTTTGCCACAGAGTGCACAGAGCCCGGAAGAGGTCACGGAGGCACGAAAGTATGGGCGAGATTACAGGCGAAAAGTTGATTATTTAAGGATCGATGGATCGGAACTCTGTGTTCTCAGGATCGGAGCTCTGTGTGCTTTGTGACTAGATATGAAATCCGAAATGTTTGAGGACCACCCGCGCCGTCTCGACCGGAGCGTCGATCTCGATATCGCTCAACGGGAGGCTGCGGAGGCCGATTTCTTCGTGAAAGAACCAGAGGGTGTCATTGCTCGCGTGGGCGGCGAAGGCGGTGTGGCAACCACCGCCGAGCGCAGACTGAAACGCGCGCTCCAAGGTGACGTTGCGGGCGGTGACGGCATCGAAATGCGCGTCAAACTTCGCGGCATCCCCGGCTCGGCACTGGATGGCGATGGCCCCCTGCCCCACGGCTGGCACCATGTGCTCGCAGCCGAGCACGTGAAACTCCACGCCGGGCCAGCTGCCAATGCCGAGACGGCGGAGACCGGCGGCCGCGAGGATGGTGGCATCAGCCACGCCATCGGTGCCGATTTTGCGCAGGCGGGTATCCACGTTGCCACGGATCTCGGTGAACTGCGCGTCAGGGAAAAGCATGCCGATCTGCAAGCGGCGGCGGGGGCTCCCGGTCGCGATGGTGACGGGCGACTCGACGCCGGAGCGCAGGACGAGGACATCGCGCGGGTCTTCGCGGCGCAGGTAGCCGCCGATGGCGAGGCCGGCCGGCATGTCACCGGGGAGGTCCTTGGTGCTGTGGACGGCGATGTCGGCGTGACCGTTGAGGACGGCTTGCTCGAGTTCGGAAGTGAAGAGGCCCTTGCCGCCTTTTTTTTCCAGGGACCACTCGGCCTGCTTGTCGCCGGTGGTGACGATCTTGAGCAACTCGATCTCGACGCCGAGGGTCGCGTGCAGGTGCGCGGCAACCTGGTCCGTCTGCGCAAGGGCAAGCGGGCTTTTGCGGGTGGCGATGGTGAGTTTGGTAAGCACAGAAGATGTCAGCAGTCAGCGATCAGATGTCAGATCAGTTATCAGAAAAAAGGCCGGGGACAACAAGTGCCCTCGGCCTTTCTGAATTTTGACTGGCTGACCGCGGATTTTATTTTCTGGGTCCGGCTTACGAAACGTAGGCGCCTTGCACGCCGCCGATGTTGCGCTTCGGCATCCAGGGCATGAGGCCGCGGAGGCGTTCGCCGGTCTTCTCGATCTGGTGCTTTTCGCCGTCCTTGAGGAGCTTGTTGTAGTTTTTGA
>JANXRL010000067.1 GCA_025352985.1 Verrucomicrobiota bacterium | reverse complement strand
GGTATAGCTCAGGGTGATCGGCAATCCAAAGAACGCACCGATCCACCTCGTCTTTGAATCGCCGCCCCAGTCCGCCGCGAGCTTCTTCGTAGTGGGAGATTGCATCGAGAAACTCAAGTTGCGCCTCCTCAACAAAACGAATTGTCACGGAACCAAACGCCCCTCGGCTGCACGCATCACATCCTCGTAGGCGACGCCAGTAATGCGCCCTTCGTCGATGGCGCGAATGCGGTCGCGAATCTCAGAATCCCATGCAGCCTCCGATTCGGGATCGGTTGCGGCATCCGCGCTCTCCAGCAAAAACTCCGCAAGGGCAAGCTTCTGACGCGGCGGGAGGTCCATTGCCTCCTTGGTGACTTGCTCGAGTGCTGTCGGCATGTAAAAGAGATCGCAGAGGCTTTGCTTCAGGTCAAGCGTGCTCAGTCGCCTAACGACCCCAAGCTCAGCGCATGGTTAGGCGCCGTTCGCTGCGGGTTGGACTGCTTCGTTCGTTGGTTCATTGGGGCGTGAAAGCTCGGATGCTGAAAGAAAGGCCAAAAGGATGACGGAAGCAATCGTGGAGGCCAGCACGACACCCTCGTCGCCGTCGGACACTCCCTCGAAAACGCAGAGGGCGAGAGCCGCGAGCCAACACCCGATGAACACCGCGCGAACCCAACCATACGCCGACGAAGGACGCACGAGTCGGATGGCTGCGGGTAACGGATGGCGAATGAGTAACAGCCGAAGGATGAGCGATGACAAAACGGCACCAACAAACCAAGCGATGGACTCGGAGAAAAGCGCTATCGCAATGGAGTCGCCCCAAGCGGGGTAATCGAATCGCTGCTGCCGAACGATGTAATACCACATGGTAAAGGGAATACGCCCAAGCCACAGGGCAGACCAAATGGTAAGAACGGCAGCGACGGTTCGGGCGCGGGCTGAGCGATGATACAACCGCCAAAGGCCGAGTGAGGCGAGTAATGCGACACCTGCTGCGCACAAGCCTCGGCCAACATCGGAGAAACGCTTGTGTGGAGTCTCGAATGCTAGAAGGCGCGAATACCACTCCTTGAAGCGTGTCTCGCGCGGTAAGGATGCGAGCTCGCTGGAGATGCGGCTGGGAGCATCTGCGTCGGAGTAAACGGGAATCGACTGCGAGTAGAGAACGCACGCTGCGCCAGCGACGATCAAAAGGATGGCTGCCGTTATGAACCAGCGCATGTCAGACGCCTAACCTGCGTTTAACCAACTTGAGGCTTGGGGACTCACGTTGCTATCATGGTTAAACGGCAATGGATGCGACAAGGGTGATCGCCAAATAGTCCCACGGTTAGGTGGAACTTGGAGGCTCCGGCGTTTGAGATAGGCAACCGAAATGTCGCCTAATTCCAAGTTGGCTAATTCCGACAGACACCTCGCCGGGTTCGGCTTGATTACGATACAGCCAAAGTATTACGGTATTACCATGACAACACTGACCTTTAAGCTAAGCGCCGAGGATGCGCAAAAAGTGCGCCGCGCCGCTCGCCTTAAGCGCATGACCTTGTCCGATTACCTTCGCCGTGCCGCCGTGCCCGCGTCCCCCGTTGCCAAAGGCAAATCTGTCGGCCGCGCCGGGCGCGTCGTGATCGCCACCCCCCGCCTGAACAAGGACATCATCGACGCCGCGCTCCATGAGTAAGATCAAATACATCGTGGATAACGATGTGTTCCTCGCCGCTGTTTCCGACGGACATGATAACCATAAAACAGCCCGTGCGTGGCTGGATAAGGCAAAGCAACAGGGCTGGGGAATAGCCGTGGAAACCTACCTGGCCACCGTGCGCCTTTTGATGAACCCGACGGCCATGAAGGACAAAGTGATGGACGCAGGCGCGGCTATCGCTGCCGTTGACCTTGAACTCGCTGGCAAGCACCCCGGCCGCATCGTATTCGCCAAGACGAAACCCAACCGCACCATCCTTACCAAGGCCCAAGGGCACCGGCAAATCATGGATTTTTGGCTCGTGCAGATCGCCCGCGAGGCCGGTTGCAAACTCGTTACCAACGACGGCGGCACCCTTGGTAATTGGCCTGCCGACACCATTCGCCCGATCAAGGATTGAGCTTGGGATTTTTACCGGGAGGAGCTTGCCGCTCGCAGTGACCCCCTTCGCCTTTCGCCCTTGGCCCTTCGCCAAGATGCTAAAGCACCAGAAAGCACGCCGCCATCACCACCGTGGGAATGAGCGCCCCCGCCAGCAGCCCCAGCGGGGAAATCCCGTCTGGAAAGTAACGCTGCAAGATCGATTGTCCTGCCGGATTCGGCGCGTTGGCGATCACCGTGAGCCCGCCCCCGGTCACCGCGCCCGCCACCACCGCGTATTTGAGCGAATCCGTAAACCCCGGCACCAGCGTCGCCAGATAGGTGATCGCCGCGTTGTCGTTCACCGCCGTCAGTGCCGTCGCGCCGAGAAATAGCGGCAGCTCGCCGAGGCTCTTCAGCACCGGCTCGATCCACCAGCCTTGCACGCCGCCGTGCACGACAAGCCCCGCCAGAAAGAATCCCACCAGCAGCGGCGCCCGCAATTCCAACCGTCCTTGATGGTGCGCCGTCGCCTGCGAGAACGCCAAAAAAAACAGGAAGGCCGCGATGAACAACGCCGGATAATGCGCGAAGCCCACGATGGCCGCCAGAAACCCCATCTGCACCGCCGTCACCCACACCGGCACCGGCCGGCTTTCACGTTTGGCCGCCAACTTCGCCTCGGCCTTGTTCCCACTCAGCGCCGCGATCTCCTTTCGGAAGATCGCGTAATAAATCAGCGTCGCGACCACGATTCCCGCCACGGCCTTCCAGCCAAAGTGCGTCATCATGTAGGCCGTGTCCCACTTCCACGGCGCCGCCACCATCAGAACCGGCGGCGCGGCAAAATGCGTGAACGTTCCGCCCACCGACACGTTGACGAACAACAACCCCAGTGTCGCATAGCGCAGTTTTGCCGATGGCTTGTGCTCATAAAACTGCCGCGCCAGCAACAGCGCCGCGATGGTCATCGCCGCAGGCTCCGTGATGAACGAGCCCAGCACCGGCGCGATGATCAGGATCGCCAGCCACCACGCCCCCGGCGACTCCCCGCCCGCCGAGGCCACCACCCGCAGGCATTGCTCCGCCAGCCGCAGCACCGGCCGCGTCGAGGCGACCGCCATGATGACGACCACAAACATCGCCTCCGTGAAATTCACATGATGCCCCACATAGTCCACCGCCGTGCCCCAACCGTGAAACCCCGTGATCGCCGCCATCAGCGCGACCGCCCAGATGCCGAAGACCGCCTCCACCTCTCCGAAAAAATGCAGCATCTGCCCCTTGAAGCTCACCGTTTCGGGATGAACTTCCTTATGCGCGGCCTCCACCTCGTGCGCCCAGTGCCGAAACTTCGCCGTCAGGAACGTGTGCACGATCGCCATCACAAAGATAATCGTCGCCACGAGGTTGAACGGATTCTCCTGCGCCCGCCCGACAAGCACATCCCAAACGCCCGCCCCCGGCGCGTCCGCATACGACGCCAAAGCCCGGGGAAAGACTTCCGTCATGGAGGTCAGTGCGACTTCGCTCATGTCAGCACCTTCGCCAGCTCGGCCATCGAGGTGATGAACACCGCCGCCTCGCGCTTCACGCGTTCACGCGCCACGTAGCGGCCGAAGCCCACAAACAAATCCACGACCGGCTTTGTCTCCAGATCGCTCACCCCGTCGCCCACCATTACGACCTTGGCAGGCTTTAATTCGGCCCGCAGACGGTTGATCATCTCCGGTTTTCCACCCGAACGCGTCGTCGGATAAGTCTCGTCGAATCCCATGTAACGACCGTCTGCGTCGAAAAACAAGTCCACCGCCTCGACCCGCTCGATTCCCAAAAAATCCGCCAGCGGATGGATGACCGGACGAAATCCGCCGCTAAGAATCATCGGCGTCCACCCTGCCGCCCGCGCCGTCGCCAACGCCTCGGCAGCCGTAGGCTCGACCGTCTCGATGTAGAGCCGTCCGATAGCCGCAATGTCCTTCTGCTCAGGCTGGATGATCTCAAGCCTGCGCCCGAAGACCGCCTGCACCGGCAGCTTCCCGTTCATCGCGTCGTTGGTCATTTCCTCAACGCGTTTGAACACCTCGACCCCGCGTGCGCGGCCAAGTTCGTCGATGCCCTCGATGGAGCTGAGCGTGCTATCACAATCAAAAATCAAAAGTTTGGGAGCGGACACCCGTCCAAGAAAACGCCCGCCCGCACCCCGCGCAACGCGTTTCGATGTAGGAGCCTGCTTGCAGGTGATGGTTAGAGTCTGCGATGAGCGGACCACAAAACCTGTTCCGGAATCGATTAGCCGTAGGGCCTTCCTTAATATTTCATTCGTTGATGAAACCATCAGTGCTTCAAAACTCCGAAGCTCCCGGCTTTCCGCTCCCTTAAAATAAATGCCCCTGCACGCCACCTGGCGGTTTCACTCCCAAAAAAGGCACGTAGCGCTCCAGCCAGTCGTCGAGCTTATCGGTATAGTAAACCGGGTCATAAGGGGCCGTCGTCGCATCGTGTAGCGCGATCGGTCTCGCCCGCTGCCAGTCGCTCGTCTTCCCCTTCTGCTTCGGCGTGATGTAATACGCCACCCGCTCGCCCATGCGCGGACGTGGGTTCATCAACAACGCAGCCTCCGCCGAGGCGCGGCGCGGCTTGCCGCCCTCGGCGATGAACCGTTCGTAGGCGTCGGGGTTCATGCCCAGCACCTCGGATTTCGCCACCTCAACGACCGGCAACTGCCGCGCCGTGATGCGCGCGCGATAGTCCTCCACCTTGGCCAGCGGCGACTCGGTATCCGCGCCGACGAGGAAATGCACGAGCTGGTTGCCCAGCGTCTTCAGGTAAGGCTCGATGCCGCGCGAACGTAGCGCGCTGCCGCGGATCGTGATCTTCTTGCCGTCGTAGAGCGCGTAGTTCTTGGCCTTGTAGCTCCACATAGCCGTGTATTTCCCGTCGTATTCCAGCTCGATGCCGGGCGGCAGGATGCCAGCGACCTTGGCCAGCAGCGTCTCCGGCTCGTCGAAGTAGCGTTCCGTCGAAAGATAAATACCGTCCGTGTCCGCCTCTAGGATGGTGCAGTCGTGCCGAGTAAACTCGTCGATCAACGCCTGCAACAGCTCGCGTCCGCGGCGCGTCACCTCGGCCGCCAGCTCGCCGTCGCCGAAGCGTGCGCCTGAAAAGCCAAGGTAGCCGTAGAACGAGTTGATCAAGATTTTAAAACTTGTCTGCCGCGCCTGATACTCGGCGCGCAGGTCGGCGGCTTCCGCCGTGCGGGCGAGCTGTTTGTATTTGAGGCGGTATTCGCGGAGGGTTTTGAGCAGCGGGATAAACACGCCCAACGTGTCGTTCTTCGGATTGCGCCCGATGGACATCAGCAGACTCGGATAAAGCGAGGCCACGTCAAAGTGCAGCACATGCTTGAAAACGCCCTCTTGGAAACTCCGCGTGTAACCGCCCTGGAACGGCGCGACTTCCGGAGGCACCGGGCACGCCTGCCGCGCGTGGTAGTATTCCTCGAGGAAGAGCAGGTCTATCTTACTCGTGGTGCCGCGCAGCGTCGCTTCCTGGAGGAGAATCGGGAACGTCTTCACCTGCTCGAAATACGTCGGCAGCAGCAGGTCGGCGACGCCGTGGGTCTCGCGCAGGTCGTCGCCAAGGTAGGCGAGGAACTTCTCGCGCTCGTGGAGGAACGCGTCGTGGATTTTGTCGCCCGCGAGGTAGGTGCGCTCGTCGTCTTCCTCAGTGATGCCAAAATAGGCCGCCACCGCCTTCAACCCGTAGGAGGTGAGTTCGCGTGAGGTGATGTCGTATTGCTGCACGAGCAGGTAGGTGTCCACCACGGTGCGCCCCGGCAGGTCGCAGCGCGGAAAATCCACCATGCGCTCGGCGATTTTGAGGCGACTGTTGCGGAACGCCGCCTTCTGCCCGAAGCGGCCCCACGCACAGGGAACTTTGAGCCTCTTCGCCCGCTGGCGCAGGTAGTCGAGGTCGAACTTGAAGATGTTGTGCCCCTCGATGACGTCGGGGTCTTCCTCGGCGAGCGCGGCGTTGAGCGACTCCAAGAGACGTTTCTCCGCCTCGTCGGTCATGGCTTCCAGCATGAGGATGCGGTTGCGTCCGCCTAAGCGAAGGCCGATGGCCAGCACGCGGTCCTCCGGCCTCGCCGCGTCGCTGAAACCGCCGTCGCCCGAACCGGTCTCGATGTCGAGCTGGCAGCGGCGGAGTTGCCCGAACGAGAGGTCGGTGAAAAGCCGGGCTTTGTGCTGAAGCAGGAACTGGCTCTCCAACGGTTTGATCGTGTCAACCCCGCCGGTGTCCTTGGCCGCCTTAAGAAAAGCGTCGAACGCCTCCAGCGTGTCCGCGTGGGCGAGACGGGTAAACGTCCCCTCGCCTTTCAGCGTTTCCACGGAGACGCCCGGCGTCTCCGCCGTGACGACATCGCGCAGCCACGCGAAGGGACGGAGCGATTCAACACGCGTTTCGCGTGCGCCGTCGGCCTTGGCCACCGCGAAGTGGACATGCCCGTCGTCATCCACCCAGACGCCGCAGAGGGATTCGGCCATGGCTAAAACCGGACGCGTTGCTCAGAGCGGCTTGGCGTAAACCATCACCAGCGCGACGAGGCTCAGCACCAGCGATAAGGTAATCCACAGGCCGGCTTGGGCGCGACGCTTATAGGCGAGTCCTCCGAAGGCCGACAACCCCAGCCAGGCGACGATTT
>JANXRL010000047.1 GCA_025352985.1 Verrucomicrobiota bacterium | reverse complement strand
GCTCGCTCACCGTCTCCTTCTCCGTCGTCTCCGGACCCGCCACTCTCTCTGGCAACACCCTCACTCTCACCGGCGCGGGCACCGTCACCATCCGTGCCTCCCAAGGCGGAGACCACGACTATGCCGCCGCCACCGACGTCGACCGCTCCTTCACCGTCGGCCAAGCCGCGCAGATGATCACCTTCGCCACTCTCTCCGACAAGACCTTCGGGGACGCAGCGTTCCCCCTCTCCGCCACCTCTTCCAGCTCGTTGAGCGTCTCCTTCTCCGTTGTCTCCGGCCCCGCCACCCTCTCCGCCAACACCCTCACCCTCACCGGTGCGGGCACTGTCACCGTTCGCGCCTCCCAATCGGGCAACGCCAACTACGCCGCCGCTACCGCCGTCGACCGCTCCTTCACCGTCGCCAAAGCCGCGCAGACGATCACCTTCGCCACTCTCTCCGACAAGACCTTCGGGGACGCAGCGTTCCCCCTCTCCGCCACCGCCTCCAGCTCGCTGGCCGTCTCCTTCTCCGTCGTCTCCGGCCCCGCCACCCTCTCCGGCAACACCCTCACCCTCACCCTCACCCTCACCGGCCCGGGCACCGTCACGGTGCGCGCTTCCCAGGCGGGCAACACCAACTACGCCGCCGCAGCTACCGTCGATCGTTCCTTCAACGTCTCCCAAGCTTCCCAGACGATCACCTTCGCCACGCTCCCCGACAAAACCTTTGGCGATGCCGCGTTCGACCTCAGTGCCACTGCCTCCAGCGGCCTCACCCCAACCTTCTCCGTCGTCTCCGGTCCCGCCACCCTCCTTGGCAACACCCTCACGCTCACCGGCGCCGGCACCGTCACCGTTCGCGCCTCTCAAGCAGGCGACTCCACCTACGCCGCCGCCCCCGACGTTGACCGCTCCTTCACCGTCGCGAAGACTGCGCAAACCATCACCTTCGCCGCCCTCCCGGACAAAGCCTTGGGCGACGCCGCCTTTGATCTCGGTGCGACCGCCTCAAGCTCGTTGGCCGTCTCCTTCTCCGTAATCTCAGGACCCGCCACGCTTTCCGGCAACACCCTCACCCTCACCGGTGCCGGCACCGTCACCATCCGCGCTTCCCAAGCGGGCGACGCCAACTACGCCGCCGCGCCCGTCGCAGACCGCTCCTTCAGTGTCGGCAAGATCTCGCAAACCATCACCTTCGCCGCCCTCGCTAACAAAACCTACGGCGACGCTCCTTTCAACGTAAGCGCCACGGCGAGCAGCAGCCTGTCGCCGACTTTCTCCATCTTCTCTGGCCCCGCCACCATCGTGGGCAATACCGTCACCCTCACCGGCGTCGGCACCGTCATTGTCCGCGCTTCCCAAGCCGGCAACGACAACTACGCCGCCGCGCCCGATTTCGACCGCTCCTTCAACATCACGATTCCGTCACCAAGCAGTCTCGGCGCCCAGCAGCAAAAAGCCGGCAGCCTGATTTCTCTCTCCGCCAAAGCCACCGGCACTCCGGGCGACATCAGCTTCCACGCCACCGGCCTCCCCGCAGGTCTGACGCTCGATCCCGCCACCGGCCTCATCAACGGCACCATCACCGCCACGCCAGGAAATTACACCGTCACCCTCTGGACGCAGATCGGCTCCACGCAGAGCACACCGATCACCTTCACCTGGACCGTTGGCCCCTTCCCCGCCACCTTGACCGGCAAGTTTGAAGGCCTCTTCGTCGCACCGACCGGCGCCGAGGTTCCCGTCGCCAAACTCGAAATCACCGTCACCAACACCGGCGCCTTCACCGGCCGCCTCACCCAAGGCAACCCAGGCACCACCTCGTTGTCCGGCCAGTTCACCCTCGACGCCTCCGAGACCTTCGCGACGCTCTCCAGCCTCACAGGCGACACCTACACGTTGTCCGCCCTCACGGTCTCCACCGCCAGCGGCGCGAATCTCACCGCGCTTCTCTCCAAGGCCACGCCGACCACCATCGGCAAGCTCGCCGACGGCGTGAAACTCACCACCTACAGCAACGGCAGCCCCGCGTCGTGGGCCACCGCCTACACCGCCGCCTTCGCTCCCAGCACCAACCTCGATCTCTCCAGCACCACCCGCGCCGCCCCCGCCGGCTCCGGCTACGCCACCGGCGCGGTAAACACGGACGGCACACTGACCCTGACCGGCAAGCTCGCCGACGGCACCGCCTTCACCGGCGCCTTCGCCACGACGTCCGACGCCGCCTACCGCCTCTTCGTCCAACCCCACGGCACCGCCGGCAATTACTTCGGAGGCTGGATCAAGCTCACCCGCTGGAGCACCGCACCCTCCTCCCGCTACCGCGTCGCGCCCGAGGACGGCCAAGACTTCTACTGGAACAAACCCGCCAAGGCCGACGACCTCAACTACCGGGCCGGCTTCGGCCCGCTCGCCCTGCGTTTCCAGATGGCCACCTGGATCACGCCGACCACCAGCACCACGCTCATCAGCCTCCTCGGCCTCTCCTCCACCGACGCCGCCAAGCTCACCCTGAGAGCCTCGGGAGGCAGCATCTCCGCCACGCAACAGAAGGCCCTCGTCGCCCCGGCCAAACTCACCGCCGCCAACGCCCTCTCCGTCACCACCACCGCCAAGGCCGCCCTCTGGCCCGGCCTTACCCTCGCCAGCCGCGGCGGCTCCACCGGCTTCGTCACCGGCTCGGTCAAAGTGCAGGATACCAGGACGATTTCCCGCTCCGCCAACTGGGAGGGTGTCTTCCTCCAGCTGCCCGCCGCCGAGCGCAACAAAACCCTCGCCCAAGGCTTTTTCCTGATGACGCCGCCCGCCCGCGCCTCCACCGCCGCACTTGGTTGCGCCGTCAGCATCACCACGCCCTGATTCTCCGCATGAAGCGGATCCTTCTTCTGCTGGCCCTGCTTGCGCTGCTTCTGGGAGGCGGGATCTGGTGGCACCTCTCTCACGCCGATGTCACCGTCATCATCAATAAAGGATCCGTGACGCCGGCAGTGGCCACACCGTCGCTTTCGCCCGCACCTGGCATCTCCGGCAAACCCGCGCCGACTTTTCCACCGACCGCCCCGCCTGATACGGCGCTCGCGGCACGTGGAGACATCAACCGCATTCTCCAGCTCCCCTCACCCGACCACGCCACCACCGCAGGACGGCTGGCCCCTCTCGTTCTCGACCCCGAGTTCCCTGCCGAACAACGCGCGGAAGCCCTCTCACACCTCCTCAACCTCTCCGCCGGTCACGAAGCCGAAGTGCTGCTGCCCCTCGTGCGTGACCGCCGACTCTCCGAGGAAGATTGCCGCGCGATCCTCGACGACGCCCTCAACCAATCCGCCGACTGGCAAAGCGAAATCTATCTGGCGGCCCTCGGCGCACGCACCGAACCCAAGCTCCGCGCCCGCATCCGAGAACATCTGGCCTTCCTTACCGGCGGCGCAGACCTAGGCGACGACCCCAAGGTCTGGTTCGAGCCTCTCGTCCAGGCTGCAGCTGCCCGTTCCCGTTGATACCAGAAAGTCCGCTCGGGAAATTTTCCCTCCCCCGAAAGCACCGTCAATGCATCGTCAGATTACTGCGAGGCGCGCCCGCCACATTAATAAAATTCCGGGCAGAGAACCTCAGACACGACAAACTTAGATGTTGCCGAGTGCTTGTAAGGTTTCACCTTCTACCCAGTCGCTTTTATGCAGGCGTAGCACAATGGATAGTGTAGCGGTCTCCGAAGCCGTCGATCCGGGTTCGACTCCCGGCGCTTGCACCAGTTTTCAGCGAGCCGCCACCGGCTCTCCCCAATAGGATAGCGGGCCCATATCAAAAGGAACTGCTTCCGCTACCGACCCAGGCACGGCAAGAATACGAAAAGTCCCATCCGCACCGGCCGTCGTGCGGGTTTTGACGATAATGCGTTTAAGATTTGGATTGGGCGCATCATAGGGAACCCGCGGAGCCGACACGTCTTCAACGACGATCTTTGCATCCGCAGGCGCGAGCACGCGCAGCGTGAGACTTTCCTTCGCCTGCTTCAGGCGCACCTCACGCTCGCCGACCACCACTTCGTCGGCTTGGGTCAACATCTGCCAGGTGACTTCCACCGTTTTCGCATCCGCAGTCCATTCATCCTGAATGAGCACGCAGCGGCCGGGTGTGAGCGTCACACCGCGACTGACCGCCTTAACCTGGCCGGCGTAGACCGCGTCAAGGTTGACTACCGAGCACGCCGGTTTGGCGGAGAACCTCACGAGCTCGCCACGGCCGTCCACCTTGGGCAACGCACCGTCAAAGCGCAGGATGTTGTGCGCATCGGGACCAAGACGGAATACCTTCCAACGTCCTCCGTCCTGTTCACGCGCCCAAAGTTTGACGCCTTTCGACTCAAGCGACTCGTAATCCTGCATGCCGAGGTCGACGCCCCAGCGCACGCCGTCGGCCTCCAACAGGAATGACCCCACATCCATGTGCCCGTGGGAGACGCTGGCCGCGCCTCCTTTCAATCCGACGAACGTCGCGCGGGCATCACTCCACGCCGAGCGATGGGTCGTGACTGGATTGATACCACGTCCGAACCAACTTAGCGGCGGCTGGTCGGCATTGGGAGTCAGTTTGGGATCTAGCCACAAAAGGGCGAACACCTCGATTCGTGGATCCATGCGCAAGGGTTTTCCCGGAGTGCTCGCGGCGAGCATGGCATTGTTGCCGAAGAGAAGTCCGGAGCGACCGGTTTTACGGGCGAACCAGTATTGCGGGGAGTTGAGCCCGGCTTTAGCCCCGCAGTCGGAGTAGTCGTAAAGCTGGCCGGTCGGCGTGACCATTTGCAGCATGTAATCGGCGCTGCTCATGAACCCAGGAAAGGCGTCGAGGCCGTAGGTTTTGCCCGTGAACCGCTCCAGCGCATCCACAAGGATCACGTGAAACGTGGTTCCGTAGGCCCAGTAGCCCGGACCCTCGGGATAGGCACCGTCCGGAGCATAACCATCGGCGGAAAGGTGGAGATTCTCGACGGCGCGGGCGATGGTGCGACGAGCTAGTTCCGGTTGCTCGTCCGCAAGCGCAATGGCCCCCGCGACCATGCTCGCGTGACAAACCTGATTCCAGTTGTTGGTGCCGGTGATCCACCAGTGCTGCGAAGTCGGCCCTTCCTCGGATTGCCTAAGCCCCAGCTCAAGGATAGCGCGAGCAAAAGCGACGCGGTCTTCCGGCGTGAGGCGATCGTAAAGCCAGTCGTAACCGAAGGCGACGGCCAGGGTCATCTCCGCCGTGTCGAGATAATGCGAAGGATTCCAATCCGCGAATGACGTGACCGCGCGCAACTCGACCACCGCACGATCACGGTAGCGCGGATCATCTGTGAGGCGGTTCATCATCGCGAGAATGCCGATGCGCGCCAGCGCCTCTCGGGAAACAGTGAGAAGGCGTCGTCCCTCTTTTTTGTAGGTTAACGGGGGCTGCACAAGCATCGCGTTGGCCCTTTGACGAAGGTCGGTAAAAATCCGCGCCGACAACGGATCGCGGGCGATCTGGGCACGCAGGGCGACGAACTTGGCCGCATCGGCGAGTAACCGGGGATGGTCCGGCACGGGTGCAGGGAGAGTGACCGAAGCACCGTGTGCGATCATGGACGGGACAAGACATGCAATTAGCCAAAGGGGTAAACGAAACAACCGGGGCATCGCGGACGGAACCGGGTTTTACCCAAAGAACGCAAGAGCGGTTTCGCAGCGCGCCCTGACGCCGTCCGGAATTCAAACACAAAAAGCCCCGCTCGTTTTCGCGCGCGGGGCTTTCAAAAAAACGCAGACCTTGCCGCGATCGGTTTAGATGTGGATTGCTTCACCGAGCGAAGCGGCGGCCGCCTCCATGATCGCCTCGCTGAGCGTTGGATGAGCGTGGATCGTCTGGTGAATGTCGTCCACGGTGGCCTCGAGTTCGATTGCGAGTCCATACTCGGCGATGAGCTCCGTGGCTTCGCTTCCGATGATGTGCGCACCGTAGATCTCTCCGGTCTTCGCATCGGTGATGACCTTCACAAAACCTTCACTATCGGCCGAAGCAACCGCCTTGCCCGAAGCGGTGAATGGGAATTTCCCGACCTTGTAATCAAGCTTCTTTTCCTTCGCAGCCTTCTCGGTAAGACCGGTGCTTGAAACCTGCGGCTGGCAATAAGTGCAGCCGGGGAACTTGGTCACACGCTTGGCCTTGCCGTGACCGAACATGCCGTTGACGCAGCTGACGGCCTCAAACGTAGCGACGTGAGCGAGCCAAGGTGGTCCAATGATGTCGCCGGCGGCGTAGATGCCCTTGATGTTGGTCTGGTAATCGTCGCCAACCTTCACGTAATTGCGGTCGAGCTCGATCTTCACCGAGTCGGCGATGACGCCCTCAATGTTGGCGACTACGCCGATGGCGGAAAGCACCACCTCGGCTTCGACCTCCTGCTTTTTGTCGCCGGTCACGAGGTCAACCTTGACCGAATCTTTGCCAACGCGAAAGTTTTCGCACTTGGTGCCGGTGAGGATTGTGATGCCCTGTTTTTCGAGGGACTTTTGAAGAACCTTGGAGACCTCTTCGTCCTCGACGGGAAGAACTTGGCTCAACATCTCGACGAGCGTCACCTTCGAACCGAACGCATTGTAAAAATAGGCAAACTCCACGCCGATCGCCCCGGCGCCGACGATCACGATGGACTTCGGAAGCTGCGTATTGGCGAGGGCTTCCCGGGAAGTCATCACGCGCACGCCATCGAGCGCGAGATCGGGGATGCGGCGCATCTTGCAACCGGTCGCGATGAGGATGTTTTTCGTTTTGAAAAATTTCCCCTTATGCTCGCCTTCGGTGATCTCGACCATGCCGGTCGCGATCACGCGGGCCTTGCCCGTGAAGTAATCGACCTTGTTCTTCTTAAAAAGGAATTCAATGCCTTTGGCCATTTGGCCGGCCACGCTGCGCGAACGCTCGACAACCTTGGCGAAGTCGAAGGAGACTTCCTTCACATTGATGCCGAACGTGTCGGCCTTCTTAATCTTATTGTAAAGCTCGGCGCTTTTTAAAAGGGCCTTGGTCGGAATGCAGCCCCAGTTGAGGCAAGTGCCGCCGGCGCGCTCGAGCTCGATGCAGGCAACCTTCTTGCCCAGCTGCCCCGCGCGAATGGCCCCGGCGTATCCGGCAGGACCGCCGCCTATGACAATGAGATCGTATTCTGTGGTTTCTGCCATGGTGGTAAAATGAGCCTGAAAGTTGATGAAAACACAACCGTCATGGGCGCGCCCCGCACGGTCAAATTGAAAACAGCCAATCCCGAAAAACTCAGATATCTATCACGTCGCCGCGTTTCTCAGACGGCCGAGTTCCGGATCCCGGACCACCGGGTGGACGCGGCTTTTTCCCAATCACCATGCTGATGATGATATTGGTAACGCTGACGATGAGCGCGCCTCCGAGAGCCGACCAAAAACTCTCCACCCGGAAATCCGGCGTAAGAATCTTCCCGACCAGCATGAACAAAAAAGCGTTGATGACCAGCATGCCCAATCCCAGCGAAAGCAGGATGAAAGGCAGCGTGAACAGCACCAACAACGGCTTCAGCACCGCATTAAACAGACTCAGCAGCAGCACGACCGCCGCCAGGGTGCCCACGTCGTCGCAGTGGATGCCCGTGATCAACTTGGTGGCGAGCGTTACGCCCAGTGCCAGCACCGACCAGCGCACCAGCAGTTGAAGAAAAGGATGGTTCATCGTCTTACTTTCGCCCGCACCCCGCATGCGGCAACGAAATTCCCCCCCTGCCGCCCACACTCGCCCACAACTCGGCGACTCGACCTTTGCCCGTAAATCCCTAGACCCTGATCCCATGACCAACAAGCAGCGGCTCGACCTCATCGAGAAACACATTCGTGAACACAAATACGCCGATCTGCACACTCTCGCCACCCGCTTTGACATTTCCCTCTCCACCGTCCGACGCGCCCTCGATGAACTTGAGGCCAAGGGGATGCTCCGACGCCATCACGGCGGCGCCTCTCTGGTCGAGACCGACGAACTCGCCAAGGAATACGACTTCATCTCCCGCGACCAACGCCACGCCGTAGAAAAATTCGACATCGCCCGCCTCATCGCCGATCAGATTCAACCCGGCATGACGGTCATACTCGATGGCGGCACTTCTACCTACGCGGTCGCCCGCCTGCTCGTCACCAAACGCCTTCAGGTCATCACCAACTCCCTGCCCATTGCCGGCCTCTTCAGCGAAATCGGCTCTCTCGAAACTATCGTCACCGGCGGCAGCATCTATAATCGTCTTGGCGTCCTCGTCGGTCCGCTCTGCGAACACTCCATCGAACAGATTCACGCCGACATCGCTATCCTGGGCGGCGCGGGCATCACCGAAGCCGGCATCTGGAATCAAAACACCCTTACTGTCGCCATCCAGCGCAAGATGATCGCCTCCTCGGAACGCACGTTCTTCGCGATGGACAGCTCCAAGTTCGGCCGCAAGGCTATGAACCTCACCGCGCCGTTCAACCCGCGCTTCACCATCGTCACCGACAACAAGCCCGCCGTGTCCGTGGCCGCCGCCATCAAAAACGCCGGCGCCACCCTCGCTCTTACCGGCGCATAGCCCCTGTCCGTTCAAACGCCCGGGGGAATCGCGTTGGTTTTGCACCGCACGGTTGCTTTCCCCTAAGCCCTGTTCATCCGTGTGCGCCGTGTCCCGTCCCGCTTCCCTATTTCCTAAAAACCACCCCGAGTGCATCCGCCTGCGCGGTGTTCGCCAGAACAACCTCAAGGGCTTCGACCTCGATCTCCCGCTGGACAAATACGTGGTCGTCACCGGCCTCTCCGGCGCGGGCAAAAGCTCGCTCGTCTTCGACACGCTGCACGCCGAGGGCCAGCGCCGCTACGTCGAGACGTTCTCCGCCTACACGCGCCAGTTCCTCGACCTCCTCGACAAGCCCAAGGTGGAGTCCATCGAAAACATCCGCCCGTCCATCGCCATCGAGCAGACCAACACCGTCAAAACCTCGCGCTCCACCGTCGGCACGATGACGGAGCTCACCGATTTCTTCAAAGTCTGGTTCAGCCAAGTCGCCACCTGTTTTGATCCCGCCACCGGCAAGCCCGTAGAGGACGACACCCCTCAATCCATCTGGGGAAAATCCTGCGCCGCCTCGCCCGCCGCGCAGGTCATCGTCGCCTTCAAGGTCAACAAACCCGCCAACCTCACATGGCCCGAAGTGCTGGCCAACCTCAAAGGCCAGTCCTACGTCCGCGTCCTCGTCCCCTCAGCCGACGCCAAGCCCGCCGTCGCCCGCATCGACGACCTGATCTCCGACCCGTCTCCGCTCGCCCATAGTCCTGCGCCCCACCTTTTCGTCGCCCAAGATCGCCTTGCCCTGGAACCGGCGCAACGCACCCGCTTCCTCGAAGCCGCCGAGACTGCGATGCACTTTGGCCAGGGCCAGCTTCACGTCTTCGCCGCCGACTCGCTCACCCTGATCGGGCATTTTTCACGCGGTCTTCACTCGCCCGAAACCGGCCGCACTTTCCGCGCCGCGTCGCCTGCTCTCTTCTCGTTCAACTCCCCGCTCGGCGCCTGCCCGCATTGCCGGGGCTTCGGCCGCATCATCGAGATCGACTACCGCCTCGCCATCCCCGATCAGTCGCTCTCCATCGCCGACGGCGCCATCAAATGCTGGGAGGGAGAAGTTTACCGCGCGTCGAAGGACGACCTCACGTCCATCGCCAAGAAAAATAAAATCCCGCTCAACGTCCCCTTCGCCTCGCTCACGCCCGACCAGCGTGCCTTCGTGATCGACGGCGAACCCGGCTACGGCGAAATCGGCAAAGAGTGGCCGCACGCCTGGTATGGCGTGAAAGGGTTTTTCTCATGGCTCGAGAAGAACACCTACAAGATGCACGTGCGCGTCTTCCTCTCCCGCTACCGCGCTTACAACCCCTGCCCCACCTGCGGCGGCACGCGCCTCCAACCCGAGGCTCTTTGCTGGAAATGGAACGGCTTCACCCTGCCCGAGCTTTATCAACTGCCCGTCGGCGAACTGCTCGCCAAGGCCGCCGAAGCCCCGCCCGATTCCGCAGACCGCAGCGCCACTCTGGCCTTTGACAGCATCCTCACCCGTCTGCGCTACCTCGAACAGGTCGGCCTCGGTTACCTCACGCTCGACCGCTCTTCGAAGACGCTCTCCGGAGGCGAAGTCCAGCGCGTCAACCTCACGTCCTGCCTCGGCACTTCGCTCGTGGACACGTTGTTCATCCTCGACGAACCCAGCGTCGGCCTGCACCCGCGCGACATCGACCGGCTGATCGCCATCATCCGCACGCTCACCGACACCGGCAACACCGTCGTCGTCGTCGAGCACGACGAAGCCATGATCCGCGCCGCCGACCACGTCATCGAAGTCGGCCCCGAGCCAGGCACGCGCGGAGGACAAATCGTTTTTCAAGGCACGCTCGACGGCCTGCTCGCCTCACCCGCCAGCATCACCGGCGCCTACCTCTCCGGCCGTCGGCAAATCGACCTCCCGGCCCGCCGCCGCCCAGTCAACGACCACACACCGCGTCTCACGTTCACCCGCGCCACCAAACACAACCTCGACCGCGTCACGCTCCGCCTGCCGCTTGCGCGCCTCGTCGGCATTTCAGGCGTCTCCGGCTCGGGCAAGTCCACGCTCCTCAACAACGTCATCCACCAAGGTCTCCTCGCCAAACGCCTCCAGCTCGCCGACGACCCCGCCGTCATCGAAGCCATCAGCGGCGACGATGCGTTTTCAGAGATCGTCCTCGTGGACCAGTCGCCGCTCTCCCGCACCCCGCGCTCCAACCCCGCACTCTACACCGAGGCATGGGATCTCATCCGCGAACTCTACGCCAAGACCGACATCGCCCGCGAACAGGGCTTCGGTCCTTCGAGCTTTTCCTTCAACAGCGGTGACGGCCGCTGCGACCACTGCCTCGGCCTCGGCTACGAACGCGTAGAGATGCAGTTCCTCTCCGACGTATTCGTGCCCTGCCCCGTCTGTGAAAGCCGCCGCTTCAAGCCCGAGGTTCTCGCCGTCCAGTGGCACGGCCATTCCGTCGCCGACCTGCTCAACACCAGCGTCTCCGATGCCCTCCCCCTTTTCGCCGACTACGCCTCGATTCGCTCCCGCCTCTCCAGCCTCGAATCAGTCGGCCTCGGCTATCTCACCCTCGGCCAGCCTCTCAACACTCTCAGCGGCGGCGAATCCCAGCGTCTGAAACTCGTCAAATACCTGTCGGGCTTCACCACCGCCTCCGACACACAGACCAAGGGAGCGCTCCTGCTCCTCGACGAGCCGACCACCGGCCTGCACCGCCACGACGTCAAACGCCTCATCGAGGTTCTCCAGACGCTCGTCGATCACGGTCACAGCGTAGTCGTCATCGAGCACAACCTCGACGTCCTCAAATCCGCCGACTGGCTCGTCGAAGTCGGCCCCGAAGCGGGTTCCGCCGGCGGCCGCATCATCGCCGAAGGCACACCCGAAGCCGTCGCCCGCGTCGCCACGGCAACAGGCCCGTTTCTTCAAGATGCCTTGGGGATTCGTCGCACCGCCGATGAAAGCCCGCTCCCGCTCGCCGCCGAAGACGCCGCCGCCTACCGCTCGCGGAGCGATGTGCTCACCCTGATCGGCGCGCGCGAAAACAACCTCAAAAACATCTCACTCACCATTGCCCATCGCCAGCTCACCGTCGTCACCGGCGTGTCCGGCTCCGGCAAATCCACCCTCGCCTTCGACATCGTGTTCGCCGAAGGCCAGCGACGGTTCATGGAGTCGATGTCCCCTTACGCTCGCCAGTTCGTCGAACAGCTCCCGCGCCCCTCCATTGACCGCCTCACCGGCATCCCGCCCACCGTCGCCATCGAGCAGCGCATCACGCGCGGCTCCCGCAAGTCCACCGTCGCCACCATCACCGAGGTCGCCCAATACCTCCGCCTACTCTACGCCCGCCTTGGCGTCCAGCACCACCCCGACACCGACAAACCGGTGCAACCCCTCTCCCCCGGCCAGCTCAAGAAACTGCTCGCGAAGGTCCTCGCCTCGCCCAAGGCGAAAAAAGCCAAACACCTCTACCTTTGCGCCCCGCTCGTTCGGGGACGCAAGGGCCACCACCAGCCCATCGCCACCTGGATCGAGGACCACGGCTACGAACTCATGCGCGCAGACGGAAAACTCCTTCGCACCGACACCTTTCAAAAACTCGACCGCTACTCCGAGCACGACATCGAAGTCGTCGTCGCCGACCTGAAGGCCCCCGCTTCAACCAACCAAAAATCGAAAATCCGAAATCCGAAATCCGAGGCGCAAAACCTCGAAGAGGCTTTGCGCCTCGGCAAAGGCTCCTGCTTCATCGCCCTGCCCACCGGCGAGGTGCTCTCGTGGTTTTCCACCACCCGCACCGACATCGAGACCGGCGAGTCATTCCCCGAACTCGACCCCAAGCATTTTTCTCACAACTCCCCGCGTGGCTGGTGTCCTTCCTGCCGCGGCCACGGGCGCGTTTTCCCCTGGATGCTCGAACCGGAAGACGAGAACACCGACGATCCCTCGATCCGGCTCCGCGCGTTCGGCATCGAGTCAGGCGAAGATGTTTCTGACGCGGGCACTCCCTGTCCAGAATGCCACGGCGACCGCCTCAACCGCGTCGCCCGCTCCGTCAAACTCCACCTCAACGGCCGTCTCGCTCCTCTCTCGCTGCCCGAACTCCTCCGCTCCACGCCAGCCCAGCTCATCGCCCGGCTGCGCGCCCTTACCCTTGACGAACGCGGACGGCTCATCACCCAGGACATCGTCCCGCAAATCGAAGAACGCCTGAAGTTCCTCGATCACGTCGGCCTCGGCTACCTCGCGCTCGAACGCCCCACCGACACGCTCTCCGGAGGCGAAGCCCAGCGCATCCGCCTCGCCGCGCAGCTCGGCACCAATCTCGCCGGCGTCCTCTACGTCCTCGACGAGCCGTCCATCGGCCTGCATGCACGCGACAACGACCGCCTCATCGACACCCTCCTCGCCCTGCGCGACAAAGGAAACACGCTCCTCGTCGTCGAGCACGACGACGAACTCATGGGCCGCGCCGACAGCATCATCGATCTCGGCCCCGCCGCCGGAATCCATGGTGGCGAGTTGCTCGCCCACGGCACCCCCGCCGAGATCAAGCGCAACGCCAAGTCCCTCACCGGCCTGTTCCTTGCCAAGGGCATCAGACATCCCCTGCGCGGCGCCTACCGCGAAATCCCCAACCCCAGGAAAAATTCCTCCGCCTGGCTCACGCTCACAGACGCGCGTTTTCGCAACTTGCAAGGCTTCGACCTGCGCCTTCCGCTCGGCCGCCTCATCATGGCCGCCGGCCCCAGTGGCGCGGGCAAATCCACGCTCTTTCGCGACGTCCTGAACCCCGCCGTCACGCACGCGATCAAGGCGAAAAAAACCCGCCTCACCGGCCGCGATTTCGTCAAAGCCACCGGCTTCGCCCCCGACACCCCCGACGCGCCCCCGCCATTCGGCGAACTCCTCAACGCCCACGCCTTCAAATCCGTCATCGAGGTGGACCAGTCGCCCATCGGCAAAACCCCGCGCTCCACGCCCGCCACCTACCTCGGCATCTTCGATCTCATCCGCCAGTTCTTCGCCTCGCTGCCCGAGGCCAAGATGCGCGGCTACACCGCCGGACGTTTCTCCTTCAACACCGCCGGCGGACGCTGCGAAACGTGTTCCGGCGGCGGACGCATCAAGCTCGAGATGGCCTTCATGCCCGACACCTATCTCCCGTGCGACGACTGCGGCGGCCTGCGCTACAGCCCCGAACTCGCCGACATCACCTGGAAGGGGAAAACCATCGGCCAGGTTCTCCAGCTCACCTTTGAAGAGGCGGTCGTGTTCTTCGATTTCCACTCGCAGCTCTCCCAAGTCTGCCAGCTCATGGTCGATTGCGGACTCGGCTATCTCACGCTCGGCCAGTCCTCACCCACCCTCTCCGGCGGCGAGGCCCAGCGCCTCAAACTCGTGACCGAGCTCGCCCACGGCCTCACGAGCTACAAGGAGCGCTCTCGCGGCGTCCAGCCGCACAACCTTTATCTCCTCGAAGAGCCGACCATCGGCCTCCACCTCAGCGACTGCGAGAAACTCATCCACGTTCTCCACTCGCTCGTG
>JANXRL010000014.1 GCA_025352985.1 Verrucomicrobiota bacterium | reverse complement strand
GGACATCGCCGTCAAGGCCGCCTGCCTCAACTCGGCGGACATCGTTTTCCTGTGTCTGCCGGATGCGGCGGCCAAGGAATCGGCCGCGCTCGTCGCCAATCCCAACACCTGTGTGATCGACGCCAGCACCGCGCACCGGATTGATCCGGCGTGGGCCTACGGTTTGCCGGAGCTTGGCACCGATTATCGGAACCGGATTCGGACATCGAAGCGGATCGCCAATCCCGGCTGTCATGCGACGGCGTTCGCGTTGGCGGTGCGTCCGCTCGTGCAGGGCGGGTTTTTGCCGGCCGATGCCAGCGTCGCGGCGTTTTCCATCACCGGCTATAGCGGTGGCGGTAAAAAAATGATCGCAGACTACGAGGTGAATCCGCCGCCCGCGCTGAAGAGCCCGCGGCCCTACGCTCTCGGCCTGACGCACAAACATCTTCCTGAGATGAAGGCGCACACGGGACTCGTTTCGGCGCCGATTTTCAGTCCGGTCGTGGCGAATTTCTACAAGGGGCTTTCTGTCACCGTGCCATTTTCGCTGGCGCAGCTGCCAAGCAATCCTTCGCCCGCTAAAATTCACGCAACGCTCGCCGCGGCTTATGCCGGCGCCCAGTTCGTGCGCGTGCTGCCGCTGGGCGACGAGGGAAATTTAGACGGCGGTTTCCTCGATGTGCAGGCGTGCAACGACACCAACCGCGCCGACATCGGCGTTTTCGGCAATGCGGGCCAAGTCTTGGTCATCACGCGGCTCGATAATCTCGGCAAGGGAGCGTCGGGTTCGGCGATCCAGTGCATGAACATCCATCTCGGATTGGACGAGGGCACGGGTCTGGCGGTGTGAGTTGCGCGTCATGGCCGATTCGCCGCGCATCCTGGTGATCGAGGACGAGACGGCCATCGCGGACACGCTGGTTTATGCGTTGCGCACCGAGGGCTTTGCGCCCGAGTGGCGCGCCACGGGGCGCGAGGGGCTGGAGGCTTTCTCGAAGCAGGGATTTGCGCTGGTGATCCTCGACGTCGGTCTGCCGGATATGAGCGGCTTCGACTTGTGCAGGGAATTGCGGACGCGCACGGCGGTGCCGGTGCTGTTTCTCACGGCGAGAAACAGCGAGATCGACCGCGTGGTCGGATTGGAATTGGGCGGCGACGATTACGTCGCCAAGCCTTTCAGTCCGCGTGAAGTGACTGCGCGAGTGCGGGCGATTTTGCGGCGGACCAATGCTGTTTCCCAGAGGGAGTGTCACCTAATAGGTGACACTTTTTCCGTGGACGAGGAGCGGAAGACGGTGCGGTTTCGGGGCGTGGCGCTGGAGTTGACGCGGTATGAATACCGGTTGCTGGCGGTGCTGCTGGCGCGTCCGGGTCGGGTTTATTCGCGAGACGAGTTGATGACGCAGGCGTGGGAAGATCCGGGGGCGAGCATGGACCGCACGGTGGACGCACACATCAAAACACTGCGGGCCAAATTGCGTGCGGCGGCGGTCACGGCGGGGTGTGCGGATGCAGCCGAGCCGATTCAGACACATCGCGGCGAGGGTTACTCGGTGCGAATTACGCCGTGAAAATTCGCACGGCGATCTTCGGTGTCTATGTGGCGGCCTCGGCGGCGGGGTTTGCGGTGTTGATGGCATTTATTTTGAAGGAGGTGCGGCCGCGTTATGTGGAATCTATGAGGGGAACCCTCGGGGATACGGCGGGGTTGCTTGCGGTGATGATGGAGGGGGATCTCGCGCGTCAGCCGGAGGTGGATCTCACGACGGTGTGGAAGGGGAATGGTTTTGCGCTCGAAAAGGCTTCGGGTGCGCTACGTGTCTATGTGACGGATACGAAGGGGGACGTGGTCTTTGGCGCGGCGAAAAATCCGGATGCATGCGTGGCGGAAGTGCGCGTGACCGCTCCGGTGAAGGCAAAGGGCGGCACGGTTGGTTTTGTGGGCGTGGCGCGGCCGTTGAGCGCGGTGACGGATGCGATCTGGCATGCGCGGGTGCGGCTCATGGCGGGTGGGGTTGCGGTGGGGATTTTTATGATGGCGGCGGGGTGGTGGATCGCGTCGAAGCTCACGCATTCGCTGGAAAGGCTCACGGAGTATGCGCTGGCGGTGCGCGACGGGAAGGCGGTGCGCCCACCGCAGTCGCGGGCGAGTGAAGTGGCGGCGCTAGCGAAGGCGTTTGAGGAGATGCGCGTGGCGCTGGAGGGGAAGGCTTACGTGGAGCGTTACACGCAGGCGTTGGCGCATGAGTTGAAGGCGCCGCTATCGGCGATCCGCGGGGCGGCGGAGCTGTTGCAGGAGACGATGCCGGCGGAGGAGCGCGCGAAGTTTTTGGCGCATCTGAGGGTGGAGTCGGCGCGCATCCAGCAGATGGTGGATCGGATGCTGCAACTCGCGGCGTTGGAGGCGCGGGGCGGACTTGAAGACGCGGAACTGCTGGCGGCGGGTGAGTGCGCGCGCGAAGTCGTCGAGGTGCTGCGGTCGGCATGGCAGGCGCGCGGATTGAGCGTGCGGATCGAGACGGCCGGGGGTGGCGAGGTGGCGCAGGTGCGCGGGGAGAAATTTCTGGTCGTGCAGGCGTTGACGAATCTGGTGCAGAACGCGGTCGAGTTTTCGCCGGATGGCGGAGCGATCGTGGTGCGGGTGGAGCCGGAGGGGAAGCGGGTGAGGTGGGTGATCGAGGATGATGGGCCGGGGGTGCCGGAGTTCGCGCGGGCGCGGATTTTTGAGCGGTTTTACTCGCTGCCGAGGCCGGCGAGCGGGCGGAAGAGCACGGGGCTCGGGCTGAGTTTTGTGCGTGAGATCGCGTTGCTGCACGGAGGCGAAGTGACGGTGGAGAATCGCGCGGAGGGCGGAGCGCGGGCGGTGTTGGTGTTGCCAGCGGCGGAGTGAGCGGGGCGGTTTTCGCGGCGAATTCATGCCGACTTCACACGGGCTTCATGCGCACGGGTGAAGATGGCGGGGATGAATAATTCCTCGTCTTCGCTCTTGTCGGCTGGTCGCTCGTGGTTTGAACGCCGCGCGCTTTTTTTCAAGGTGATCGGGGTAGCCTTCCTAGGGCTGCTCCTGCTGATTCCGCTCGGGATGGTGAAATCCACGTTGAGCGAGCGGCAGGATCGCTATCGCACGGCGGTGGCATCGGTGACGGCGAATTGGGGCGGAGCGCAGAGGGTGTCGGGGCCGGTGCTGATCGTGCCATACACGTATAAAACCGAGGAAGAGGTGATTCGTTACGTGAATTTGCAGCCGGTGAAGGAGCAGCATGAAAAAACCGTGAGAGGGGAGGCGTTTTTCCTGCCGGAGCAGCTTGATGTGCAGGGGCAGGTGGAACCGTCGCTGCGCAAGCGGGGGATTTACACGACGCCGGTGTATTCGGCGCGACTGAAGCTGACGGGGCGGTTTGCGGAGGCGCATTTTGATTTTATCGCGGGGCGCGAGGTGCAGCCGGTGTGGGAGCAGGCGCGGGTCGCCCTGATGATCAGCGATCTTCGCGGGACGCAGGAAAAACTGGTGCTGAAGTGGGGCGCGGATGACGTGCCGCTGGAGCCGGGTGCAACTTTCGACGACATGGGGGCGGGCGTGCATGCTCCGGTGAAGCTGACGGTGGGCGAGGCGCGGGAATTTGCGCTGGAACTGACGCTGAACGGTAGCGATGGGCTGCGGTTTTTGCCGTTGGGGCGTCAGACAGGCGTCAAAGTGACGTCGTCGTGGCCGGACCCGAGTTTCGACGGGGCTTATCTGCCAATGGCTCGAAACGTGGGTCCGCAGGGATTTGATGCGGAGTGGCGGGTGTCCTACTACGGGCGAAATTTTCCGCAGGCGTGGGCGACCAAGGCCGGAGGCTCGGTGCCATCGGCGAAAGAGCTGGAGGAGTCGGCGTTTGGCGTGAGCCTGATGCAGCCGGTCAACGCCTACCGCACGGTCGAGCGGGCGATCAAATACGGGGTGTTGTTCCTGACGCTGGTGTTTGCGGCATTTTTTCTGTTCGAGGCGGTGTGCGGGCTGCGGCTCAACGCGCTCAACTACTTGTTGGTGGGAGCGGCGTTGTGTTTGTTTTACTTGGGAACGCTGGCGTTGGCGGAGTTCATGGTCTTCGGGGCGGCGTATGCGCTGGCGGCGGCGGCTTCGACGGCGCTGATCGCGCTTTATGGGAAAAGCATTTTGCGGAGCGGGCGGCGGGCGTGGGTGGTGGCGGGCATGCTCGGGGGCGTTTACGGGTATCTGTATTTCGTGCTCCAGATGGAGGATTTTGCGCTGCTGGCAGGCACGGGTGCGCTGTTCGTGGTGCTGGCGGCGGTGATGGTGGCGACGCGGAAGCTGACCGGAACGGAGTTGCCGCCGCCGCTGCCTACGGAGGACGAGTCATGAGGCCGGCCAGGCTGCCGAGATTGCGGTGTGCGCTGCTGGGATTGCTGCCGTTGTGGGCGCGAGACGGCGGGATGCGCATGACTGGTGGCGAAAGAGGCGGAGCGGGCGAGTCCGCCGTGCCGGCCGACGGGTGGAAACGCGTTGTGGGAGCGGTCGTAACTAAAAAATCATGAACACTAAAAATTATCTAAATCGTTTTTGGAGAGAGGTGCTTTGTTATCTGGGCTGGGCGACGGCGTGCGGCTCGGTGAGTCTGGGATGTGCCTGGGGCGCGGGCTTCAACAAGGGGGCGGACTTGGGCGCGATGTGCGCGGGAGTTGTGACGTGGAGCGTGTTGTGCGCCGCGTTTACCGCTCGGGAGGCATTTTCGGCACGGTGGGCGGATGGGGTTTGGAGGAGGGCGTTGCGACTGGGATTGCGAGGGCGGGCAGGGCTGACGCTGGTGGGGGCGACGATGATGGGGTTGGGATTTTCCGTGCCGGCGCCGGCGGGATGGTGGGTGTGGACGGTGGTCCCGGATTTTATTGCGGGGGCGGTTTCCTCCTCGATGACGCAGTGGCTGGTGTCGGGGAAGGGCGATCTGCCGGGAGGATTTTTTCCTGTTTACCTGACGACGCTGGTGCAGGGCGCGTGGGTGATCGGGACGGTGTTGGCGCTGACGGGGATCATTCGGTGCTTTTTGCGGAACGGCGAGAAAGCGGTTGCCTCGCGGGAGGGCGGCTTGGACGCTGCGCCTTTATGAGTTTATACGAAACCAAGGCCGAAGTTTCCCCTGAATCCGTCGATGTGATCGATGATGTGCTGCTGGAACTCGGCGTGGACGGATGGAGCCTTTTGCAGGATGTGATCGTAAAACAGGCGTGGATTATCGGGATTTTCCAAGGGGAAGCCGAATCGCGGGCGCGTTGGACGGAACTTCAACCGCTTCTGACGGCGGCGGGGGTGGCTCCGATCGGTGATGTCAACGTGCGCGCGCTGGTCGATCAGGACTGGCGCGACAGCTATAAAGCGCATTTCAAGGCCTCGCAGTTCGGGCGATTGCATTGGGTGCCAGTCTGGGAGCGTGAAACGTTTAAACATGCTTCGGGGGAAGTGGTTATCTGGCTCGATCCGGGACTGGCTTTCGGCACGGGCAACCACGAGACGACGCGGCTTTGCTGTGAGCGGCTGGTGGTCCTGGCCGAGCAGGCGGGGAGTCGCGTGGGCGGGTTACGCGTGGTGGACGCGGGGTGCGGTTCGGGGATTTTGGCGCTTTCGGCAGCCAAACTTGGGTTTAAGCACGTGGAGGGCTTCGACAATGATCCTGAGGCGGTGCGCGTGAGCGAAGAAAACGCTGCGCTCAATGAACTTACGGGCGCGGTGACGTTTTTCACCGGCGACTTGGTGAGCGGGCTGGCGGGGCGTCAGGCCGACGTGTTGCTAGCGAATATCCAGGCGGACGTGCTGATGCGCTTCGTGGGCGAGCTGACGGGGGCGGTGGCTCCGGGCGGTGCGCTCGTGCTGAGCGGCATTCTGGCGATCGAGTTGGAGCGCGTTAAAGCCGTATTTACGGCTGCGGTGCCTGGGTGGCAGATCGAGAGCCGGGTGATGGGCGAATGGAGCGATGTGGCTCTTTCACGGCCGGTTTAAGGCGGCCCTTTCGAGGGGCGGGCGGCGCGTGGAGTCGGACGAGGGTGCGGTTAGAAGCTGGTGGCTTCGGGGGCAACGCCCACGACCTTGATTTCGACCCGGCCGACGGCGTCGATTCCGAGGTTTTGGCGATAAATGTCGCCCACTTCCTGCGTCAGGTAGCCTTGGATGGCGTCGAGCTTGGCGTTGGGGCGGACACGGAGGTGGATAATCGTCTCAAATTTGCCCTTTCGGCGTGTAATGGTGGCGCGGGCCGAAGCGACGCCTTTGAGTTGTTCGCAGCAGGTTTCCACGAGGCGATGCAGGGCGTGGCGGGAGATTTCGAGGCGGCCTTTGTCGCCATTGGAAATGACCAAGGTCCTAGGCTGGCGCACGAGGATGAACAGGGCAACCAAGGCCAACACGCACCAGAGCAAGACGGCTTGGAACGCGGTGAGGTGCAGGAAATCGGTCCAGACGGGCATTGCGGGCGGGGGGACGGGGTAAATCAGTCCGTGGCCGGGGCGTCTGGCCAGAGGTCGTCGCTCTTGTCCTGGTTCGGCGTGAGATCGTTGGGGAGGCGGACGCCTTCGATGATGACATCGACCTTGGAGACGTTTTTGCCGGTCATGGCGATGACCTGCTTGCGCACGGAAATCTGCACATCGTAGGCCGTTTTGCCGATTTCGGCGCCGTAATTCACGATGAGGCGGAGTTCGATGGCGTAGGTGTCGTCGTTGTCCTCGCTGACTTTTACGCCGCGGTGATCGGATTCGCGCTTGGCAAAGAGTTCGCTGATGCCGTCCACGATGCCACCGCCGACGCCTGCGACGCCGGGGACTTGGAGGGTGGCAAGGCGCACGATGCTGGCGACGACGTTGTGGTTGATCTTGATGTCGCCAAGCTCCGGCTGGTCGTCGAAACGGGGGGTGGGTGTGAACTCTGACGATTGCATGAGATTAAGTGCTTTTAGGAAACGTCCTTGGGCCAATGGTTGCAAGACTGGCTAGGATTTTGGGCAAAAAAACTCCCGCGGCCGGTGGGCGCACGGGAGGAGGGAATGTGGTTTTGAGGCCGTTTAGGTGAACAAATCGGTGGGCGTGCGGGCGAAAAAGTCCTCCATGTAGGCGGTGGTGGCCTTGCCCTCGATGAAGGTGGGATCGCTCATGATCGCCTTGTGGAGGGGAATGGTGGTCTTGATGCCGCGGATAAGGTATTCGTTGAGGGCGCGGTAAGTGCGCTGGATCGCTGTCTGGCGGTCGTGCCCGAAGCAGATCAGCTTGCCGATCATCGAATCGTAGTAGGGCGGGATGGTGTAGCCGGAATAGGCGTGGGAATCGACGCGCACGCCGTGGCCGCCCGGAGCGTAGTAAAGGCCGATGGTGCCGGGGGAGGGGACGAAGTTGCGCGCGGGATCCTCGGCGTTGATACGGCACTCGATAGCGTGCTTCTCGAAGGTGATGTCGCTCTGGTCGAAGGCGAGTTTCTCGCCGTTGGCCACGAGGAGCTGTTGTTTGATGAGGTCGATGCCGGTGCACTCCTCGGTCACGGGATGCTCCACCTGGATGCGGGTGTTCATCTCGATGAAGTAGAAATTGCCTTTGGCGTCGACGAGGAACTCGATCGTGCCGGCGTTCTCGTATTCGGCGGCTTCGGCGGCCTTGATGGCGAACTTGCCCATGCGCTTGCGCAGGTCGGGCGTGAGGAAGGGAGAAGGGGACTCCTCGATGAGCTTCTGGTGGCGGCGTTGGATGGAGCAGTCGCGTTCGCCGAGATGGAGGACCTTGCCATGGGAGTCGGCGAGGATCTGAAACTCGATGTGGCGGGGCTTCTCGATGTATTTCTCGATGTAAACGGAGCCGTTGCCGAAGGCTTTTTCGGCTTCGTTGCGGGCGACATGGTATTCCTTGGCGAAGGATATGTCGTTGTGTGCGATACGCATACCGCGACCACCGCCGCCGGCGACCGCCTTGATGATCACGGGATAACCAATCTTACGGGCGATCTTTACGGCTTCGGATTCATTTTCCACGGGACCATCGGAGCCAGGCACGGTGGGAACACCGACTTTTTTCACGGTATCCTTGGCGACCGATTTATCTCCCATCATTTGGATGGTCTTCGACTTAGGGCCGATAAACTTGATATTGCACGACTCGCACTGTTGGGCGAATTTGGCGTTTTCGGAGAGAAAACCGTAGCCAGGGTGAATGGCGTCCACGTCGGCGATTTCAGCGGCGGCGATGATACGGTCGGCCTTCAGGTAGCTGTCGGCGCTGCGGGGGCCACCGATGCAGATGGCTTCGTCGGCGAGCTGCACGTGGAGGGACTGCACATCAGCCTCGGAGTAAACGGCCAGTGTTTTGATACCCAGTTCGCGGCAGGCGCGAACAATACGGAGGGCGATTTCACCGCGATTGGCGATGAGGACTTTTTGGATCATCGAGAAAGTGGGATATAATTAAACCGCTAATCAGCACCAAAATGCGCTGTTATTGGGCAGCGAAATCAGTGGATGTTAGCGGTTTTATGTATTGAGGCGCTGAGGTGTGATTAGCCTAGTTTTACCTTGAACAGCTTCTGGCCGTATTCGACCGGTTGGCCGTTTTCCACCAAGGCTTCGATGATGACGCCTTTGGTTTCGGCTTGGATCTCGTTCATGATCTTCATGGCTTCGATGATGCAGACGACCGAGTTTTCTACGACCTTAGCGCCAGCTTCTGCGTAAGGCTTACTCTCGGGAGAGCCTGAGCGATAGAATGTGCCTACCATAGGGGACTTAATGTAGCCGATGCCCGCTTCATCTACTGCAGGGGCTGGAGCACTGGAGGCGGTGGCGGTGCTCGGAGCTGGTGCAGGGGCAGAGCTACCCTCGTTAGAAGCAATGAAAGGTGGATTGGAGCCGTGGCTGCTGGTCACCAATGGGAGACCGTTTGCACCACGTCGGATCTTCAACTTAAAGCCCTCTTCCTCGACCGCAAATTCGGTCAATTCGGAGCGTTTCATAAGGTCGATGATTTGTTTGATCTGTTTTAGGTCCAAGATATGCCTCGGTTGAGTTTGCTGACTGAGATTGATGCCAATACTGAAGGCCTCTGTTTAAAACGCCCCAACCCATTTGTGCAATCTTTGAATTTATCGAGAAAACGTGGTTAAAATACCTAGAAATTCAAAAAAAAGCCCTTTTTAAAGGAGGTGATATGTATTTCTGATGCGCAGGGATGTTGATTTTAGGAATAGCAAACTTTAAGAAAAGAGGCTTTTTGAGTGAAATTAGCCCTTTGGACGATGAAACATGAAGCGGCGTTAAAATTTGCGGTTTGGGGGAACTTTTATGACGTAGACGTTCAATTTTCGTAAGCTTCGAAGTCATTTATTGGGTCACTTTGGACTTCGAAATTCTGTGGGTTATCTTCTATCACTCGTCTGATGGGCTCATGAGGATGATGATCCATTATGGGACGGCCCTGTATTATAAGAGGGCTGCGGTTCTAAGCCATAGGTGTTTTTGGCCGGGGCGGTAAGTGGGGGTTGATTCAGCCAAGCTGGCTGTGTTGTCCGTAAAATGAGCTGGAGGGCTTGTCTGGGGTAAATTTTTTTTGACGCACTAAAGGGAATGGTGGCTGAGGATCGGCTCGGTGTGTAAGAAGCCCGGGGGAAGGTTTGGCTGCTTGGCCAATTCTAGTCATGGCTGGCTTTGGCGCACCATCATTCATGTTACGCTTGGATATGTTTCGCTGCAGACTGGCTCACTGATGGAGGTAAACGGGGTGTTGGTCGCGTGACTTTGTCCTCTGCGGTGGGCGCGATAAAAAAGGTGGAATTGGGTTGGGCTACTCATGCGCCGGCCTTCGTGCGGGGCCGGGCGCCTCCCTTGTGCTCCTGGTGGTCGGGCAATGGGCGGTTGGAAGGGACGGGAAATCGGTGCGAGTGGTGCCTAAAGGGGGAAATCAATTGTATTCAATTATAAAACACAAAAATCCTCCGCCTTTTTTGATCGATGAAGCTTAAATCGCGGATTGATTTTCAATCTGGAGGAAAGAAAATGAATTGTTATAATGTTTATTATAAATAAGTTATGACTAATATAAAAAGTTTTTCGAGAAAACGCTTGAACCAAAGAACGCAGTTTCCATTGTCCGCACTCCCATCGATGACCGCCGCTTCCAAGCGACGCGATACGGTGGGGGTTCTTTGAAGTTTTTCGCTAATTCGATTTTCGATTTTCTTAAAAAACTTTAAGAAAGTTGTTGACCGACAAAAACGAAAATGTCTTCTTTGAACTCTTTCCTCTAAACAAGGAGCTCTTTGAAATTTACTTTGTGCGATTGATTGGGACCCCCAATCAAAAATATATTATTCCAAATACGGATATGGCCTTATGGGCTATATCCTAGTAGTTCAGAATCACTAGGTTTTGAACTCTCTTTTCGGAGAGTTTGATCC
>JANXRL010000009.1 GCA_025352985.1 Verrucomicrobiota bacterium | reverse complement strand
CGAGGGCGAGGGCGCGCACGTCGAGTTCGCCTTGAACGCCTTGACCGTCGCGGGTGTGGAGCGTGATGAGGGCTTCGGTTTCGAGGCGGCGCAGTTCGCGGTAGCCGAGGATGAGGAAGTTGCCGCAACCGCAGGCAGGGTCGAAGATGCGGAGGCGGCGGAGTTTTTGTTGAAACTCGCGGAGGCGAGCGGCGCGGCCGGTGGAGCGGTCGGCTTTGGCGGCGTCGAGCTCGGCGCGGAGGTCGTCGAGGAAGAGAGAGCGGAGCTGTTTTAAGATGTCGCGCTCGGTGGTGTAGTGCGCGCCGAGCTGGCGGCGGGCCTTGCCGTCCATGACGCCTTGGAAGAGCGAGCCAAAGACGGCGGGCGAAATGCGGGCCCAGTGAAAGCGGGTGCAGGCAACGAGGGCTTCGCGGAGGGCGGTATTGTAGGCGCAGGTGGGGAGATTTTCGGCGAAGAGGCCGCCGTTGACGTAGGGGAAGGAGGCGAGGTCTTCGTCGAGCGTGCGCTGGCGGTGATCGTCGGCGGTGTTGAGCACGCCCCAGAGTTCGTTGAGCAGGGGGCCGAGATCGCGGCCATCGGCGCGGGTTCGCTCGACAAGCGAGGTGAAGGCGCCGGGCTCGAAGATGCCGGAGTCTTCGGCGAAAAGGCAGAAGAGGAGGCGCACGAGGGTGCGCTCGAGGGCATGGCCGGTGTAGCCGGTGGCTTCGAGGGCGTCGTGGAGATTGGCAAGAAGCTGGGTGGCCTTGAGGTTGGCGGGGTCCTCGGGGTCGAGGCGCACGGGTTTTTCGCCCTTGATGAAGGCGAAGTCGCGGGCGTGGCGATGGAGGTCCTTGAGCGGAAACTCCGTCAGGCGATAAGCGCGGCCGTCGTCGAGGACGGGGAGGCCGGCTTTGTCCTCGGGTTCGAGATCGTAGAGGGCGAAGCGGGCGAAGTCGCAGAGGACGATATAGCGCGGCACGGCGTCGTGGCGGCCTTGACGCATGAGGTCGTGCAGGTAGGCGAAGGCCTGAGACTCGGCCTTGGCGAGGGAGGCGCCGCGGGACTTGTGTTCGACGAGGAGGACGCCGGGCCAGAAAAGATCCAGGAAACCGTAGGAACCGCGGGCGTTGGCGACGGCGTGCTCGAACGTGGCGACGGAGCGACGAGGCAGGCCGAAGACGTCAAAGAAGGCGTTCCAGAAAGACTGTTTGTCGCGCTCCTCGTCGGTGGAGGCGGACCAGTCGCGGGCAAAGCGGATGGCGCGGTCGCGGACTTCGTTCCAGCTAAGTGACATTAAATGGAATCACGTTGGTTAGGTGTGATTTTGGCAAGGCCGCATGTGGTAGTTTGAAAAAAGTTCAGGACGAAAATATGGCGGCGGTGAATCCTTAAATCGCGTTTGCGCACGGGCGCACTCGGGCTACTTTTTCCCCATGAGCGATTTTGTGTCCGCGCCCGTGGTTTCAGAAGCACGTCAGATTTTGGAAAGGCTGCGCGCCAACATGCGCGTCACCATCAAGGGCAAGGACGACGTGATCGAGCAGGTGCTCGTCTGCCTCGTTGCCGCCGGGCATCTCCTCATCGAGGACTTGCCGGGCGTGGGCAAGACCACGCTCGCCTACTCGCTCGCCCGCTCCATGAACTGCGCCTTCGCCCGCATCCAGTTCACCAGCGACCTGTTGCCGAGCGACGTCACGGGCGTGTCGGTTTACGACGAGCATGAGAAACGTTTCGTTTTCAAAAAAGGTCCGGTCTTCGCCAACGTGGTCCTCGCCGACGAGATCAACCGCGCGACGCCCAAAACCCAGTCGGCGCTGCTTGAGGTGATGGATCGCGCACGTGTCACGATCGACGGCGAGGCGCATGCGGTGGGTTCGCCGTTTCTCGTCTTTGCCACGCAGAACCCGGTGGACTACGAGGGGACTTTTCCGCTGCCGGAGAGCCAGATGGACCGCTTCCTCATGCGGCTGCACATGGGCTACCCCGAGGCGAACGACGAACTCGAAATCCTCCGTGCGCCGCGCACGAATTACGACGGCATCGTGCTCAACGCCGTGGCCGACCGTGACGACATTCTCCGGCTGCAAGTCGTCGCCCAGCAGGTTTTCATCGAGGAATCCGTGCTCGATTATATCCTCAAGCTCGTGACGGCGACCCGCACGGAGGCCGAGTTCAAGGCGGGTGTCTCGGTGCGCGGCGGGCTGGCCCTCAAGCACGCCGCACAAGCCCGCGCGCTCCTTCTTGGCCGCGACTTCGTGCTGCCGGAGGATGTGCAGACGCTCATCGTGCCGGTCTTCGCGCACCGGCTCGCGCTCGTGCGCCAGAGTCCCGACGCACTGGAGGAGCGCCGCGCCATCACGGCGATTTTGAGGCGTATCACGGCGGCGGTGGCCCTGCCCGTCTGAGCGCTTCCTGGCGATGAGCACGGCCGAAACCGTTTCTTCCGATGCGCGCGGCGTCGCGGCGGCGACCGATTGGAACGGGGTTGGTTTTCGCGGCGCGCGCAACCGTTCGCGCCGGTGGAGCCGTCTTTTGTGGTCGCTCGTCTATCCTCAGCGCGGGCAGCGAATCTTGCCCACCGTGCCCGGCACGCTGCTCATCGCGGTGTCGCTCGGCATCGGCACGGCGGCCTACAACACGTCCAGCAACATTCTTTTTATCACGCTCTCCCTGCTGCTCGCGTGTCTGGTTTCCAGTGGCGTGCTGTCATGGTTCAACCTCAAGGGCGTGACATGGCGCCTGCGGGTGACGCCGCCGCTTCGTGTGGGGCGCGACCACGCGGTGATGTTGGAGCTGCGCAACGCCAAGCGCGTGCTGCCGACCTACGGCCTGTGGTTTGACTTCATGGCGACCGGCGTGGCCAAGCCCGTGCGCCGTGCGCTGGCCTGGCGGCTCGATCCGGAGGGCGATACGCACATCGAGTGGACTTTTTGCCCGCAAAAACGCGGCGCGGCGACGGTTGAGCTGGTGGCGGTTGGTTCGCTTTTCCCGTTCGGGTTTTTGCGCAAGATCATCGGCTCGGAGCTTCGACGCGAAGTGCTGGTGTGGCCCGCGCCGGTGGAATACCGGCGCTTTCCCCTCGTGTCCTGGCGTCAGCCGGGGCTGGGCGAGCAGAAGGCGACGGTGGGGCAGGGCGGCGATTTGCTGGCGCTGCGGCCCTATGCGCAGGGAGACTCGCAGCGCGCGGTGCATTGGAAGGCCAGCGCGCGGCTGCGTCGGTTGGTGGTGCGGCAGTTCGCGACGGAGATGCAGGCGGGATTTTCGCTGTGGGTGCAGACGGCGGCGGAAGCCTGGACGCGGCCGGAGCAGTTCGAGCTGCTGTGCAGTTTCGCGGCGACGCTGGCCGAGGATCTTTTTCGCTCAGGTCGGCTTGCCTCGGTCGCGCTCAACGACGAGCCGTCGCATCCGGTGCGCAGCGTGCGGGACCTCGAACTCTTTCTTGACCGGCTGGCGCTCGCCGTGCCGGTGGACCAGCCGTATCAACCCACTACAAGCGCGGGCGCGGGCCGGCGTTTCAACCTGCTGACCTTCGCGCCCGACGGGGCGCGGGGCGTGCTTGCCCATGTCGATGGAAAACCGGCGGCCACAGCTTAACCTCCCCGAGCTTCACCAGCTCAAGTGGCTGCTCGGCGGGCTGCTGGCGTTTATCGCCGTGTGGACGGTGGTTTACATGGACGTGCAGGCATGGCTGCTGCTGGCACTCTTGACCCTCGCGATTCCGGTCATGACCGCGAAGCCGGGCCTGGCGATGCGTGTGCCGAGATGGGTGCATTTACTGGCCTTTCCCGTCCTGTTGTCGGTTTTTGCCGTCGATCTGTTGAGTCACTTGAAGGAGCCGCTTCCGCCGGTCATCCGGCTGGCGCTTATGCTTGTGCTCTACCGGGTCATCACGCCTCGCAAGCGCCGTGACGACCTGCAGATCATCGTGCTGGGATTGTTTCTGGTGGTGGTGGGCGGCGTGTTGTCGGTTTCGATCGTGTTCGCGGTGCAGATCGTGGTGTTCACGGCGTGCGCGCTACTATTTTTGCTGGTGATAACGCTGGTCAATGGGATGGAGGAGGGGTTGCCGCTGGCGGCGGGCGCGACTCCCGGTTGGATGCATGTGGAGTGGCGGCGGCTGGCGCACCGGTTGCGCGAGTGCGTGGACTGGCGCGTGGCGGTGCTGGGCGGGCTGCTTTTTGCCGGGGTGGTGGGGTTGTCGGCGGTGCTGTTCATGGCGATCCCGCGTTTTGAGCTGGGGAACTCGCTGTTTCTCGACCGGCTGATCACGGGTCACACCAAGACGGGCTTCAGTGAAAATATCCAGTTCGGCGACGTGGTGGACATCCAGCAGGACACGGGCGTGGCGCTCAGCGTGGACGTGTCTGACCGTTCGCAAGTCCCGTCGGAACTCTACTGGCGGATGCTCGTGCTGGACGAATATGCGAAGGGCAGCTTCCGCATGTCGGCCGCGGTGAAATACAGCATCGACCGCGTTTCGGCACAGAACTCACGAGTGCAGGGCGAGGCGCCGCCGCTGGCCAATGAGTCCGTGTGGATTTTTTATTTGGAGACAGGCACGAGCCGGTTTCTGCCGTTGCTCGGCGGGTTCAACGAGATCGCGTTCGAGGGCGAGAAGGAGGTGGCCTTTAGTCGTGACACGGGGCTGGTGATGCTGCGCCAGACGCCGTCCAAGATGCTCGCTTACCGCTTGGAGGGGATGCAGACCGGATCGTCGCTGCGGCTGCCGGAGAAAATCGCACAGATCAAGGTCGCCTCCGATAAGCAGGAACTGAAAGCGCCGTCGCTTACCGCGTTGGACCTGCATGCCGATGAGATGGCGAAACTGGCCGCATGGGTGGCGGAGATCGGGGCGCCGCGGGGCAGCCCGGTGGAGTTTGCGCGCGGTGCGAGCCGGTGGCTGGCGAAGCGCCATGGTTATTCGTTGCAGAGCGAGATAGCACCCGGCCGCGCAGAGGCGGATCCGTTGGTGCGGTGGATGGATTCGGGGTCGCCCGGGCACTGCGAGCTGTTTGCCGGCGCCTTCGCTTTGCTGGCGCGCACGGCGGGCTATCCGACGCGCCTCGCGCTTGGTTTCAAGGGAGGCAGTTGGAACGCGCGCAGCGAGAGCATCACCATCCGCAATTCCGACGCGCACGCGTGGTGCGAGATCTTCGACGCGGCGGCGGGCGCGTGGCTGCGGGTCGATCCTACGCCGGGATCGGTGGTCGTGGGAGATCCGGCCAACGCGTCCAAGGGCGAGGCGGTGCTGGCACGTATCCGCGATGACAGTTGGGCGGCAAGGTTCGAGAGCCTGCGGGTTTTTTGGTATCGGCGCATCGTGAATTTCGACCAGCAATCGCAGGTCCGGCTCGTGCGCAACGCCAAGAAGCTGGCCGATGAGCGGCTGCGGGCATTGAAGAAAACGCTGCGGGCCGAGCTTGAGGCGTTGAAGGGCTGGATCGCGAGTCCTTGGGATGTGCGGCGGGCCTCGGCGTGGGGGCTGGCAGCGGCGGGGATCGCGTGCGGTGTCGTCGGCTGGAGACTGGCCGGGCGCGGCGCGTGGCTGCGCTGGCGCGGCGGACGGACGCGCGGCGGGGTGGACCCGGTGCGGCGGGAGGCGGGGCGCTGGCTGAGGAAGATTTCGGATTCCGAAGCGGGGATTTCGGATTTGGCCTGCGTGCGCACGGAGCTGGAGAAGCTGCGCTACGGACGGTCGGCGAACTGGCCGGAGCCGATGGGGATTTTCCGCCGGGCGAAGCGGGCGCTGGCGGGTCGGCGGCGGTGATTATTTTCCCGGAATGGTGATGAGCGGCGCGGGCGGTCGGGACTGCGTTTCCTGCCACTTTTTCAGGATGGCTTGGGCGACGGGCGCGGCGATGCGGCCACCGCCGGTTTCCTCGCCGACGTTGCCTTCGAGGACGACGGCGATGGCGATCTGCGGGTTTTCAACGGGGGCGAAGCAGATGAACCAGGCGATGTTAAGGTTGCCGTCCTTGCCGTGAACCTGGGCGGTGCCGGTCTTGCCGGCGATGGTCAGGCCGGGGATGCGCATCGTGGGGAGCGTGGTGAGGATCCTGGCGGTGCCGTGGTCCACGCAGCCGACCATGCCCTGCACGATGGCGGCGTGTTGCGCGGGGGTGAGGCCGATGGGCGCGGTGTGTTGCGCGGGGCGGTCGGGGTCGTGCAACAGGTAGGGCTTGGTGACCGTCTCGCCGCGCGCGAAGGAGGCGGCGAAGCAGGCCATCTGGAGCGGGGTCACGCCGATGAAGCCCTGGCCGATGGACATGTTGGCGGTGTCCCCTGGGAACCAGGCTTCGTCGCGCCGGGATTTTTTCCAGGCGGCGTCGGGGATGAGCATGCTCTTCGTCTCGTAGGGCAGGTCGATGCCGGTGGGCCGGTCGAGGTGGAAACGGTCGGCCATGGCGGAGATTTTCTCGGCGCCGGTGGCGAGGCCGAACTGATAGAAGAAAGAGTCGCAGCTCACGGCGATGGCCTCGGTGAGCGCAATGACGCCGTGGATGCCGTGGCCGTTTTCGCAGGTGAAGCGGCGGGCGCCGACCATGACCGAGCCGGTGCAGTCCACCGAGAAGGTGTCGCGATCAACGCCCGCGGCCAGACCGGCGCTGGAGGTGACGATCTTGAAGGTGGAGCCGGGCGGGTAGATGCCGCTGACGGCGCGGTTGAGCCAGGCGCCCTGGTCGTTGATCTGCTTCGCCTTGTCGTGGCCGAGACGGGGGATGAAATCCTCGAGGTTGTAGTCGGGTTTGCTGGCGAGCACGAGAACCTCGCCGGTGCGGATGTCGAGGGCGACGGCGGCGCCGTTGAGTTCGGTTTCGCCGATGGCTTTTTCGGCGACGATCTGTAGCTCGGCGTCGAGCGAGGTGTGCAGGTCGTGGCCATGGACGGGCTGGCGTTTGGAGAGCGGCGGGTTGACGCGGTAGCCGGAGGGATCGACGCGGTAGATGGCGCCGCCGGTCTCTCCCTGGAGGTCGGCGTCGAATTTCGACTCGATGCCCTCGCGGCCGACGGTGCCCTTCATCTTAAAGGTGGTGAGGTCGGCGCCGGGGAAGTCGTCGGCGGGCTCGATGTCGTCGTTGCCGGTGACGTAGCCGAGGGTGTGGGCGGCGATGGAGCCGAGGGGATATGAGCGGATGCTGGACGTGTAAACCTGCAGCGGGGAATTAACCGGCAGGTGTTCGATGAGGCGGGCGTATTCCTCGGCTTTCAGGTCGTCGAGGAGGATGTAGGGCAGGAGAAGTTCCTGGCGGAAGTGCTTGTTGAGTTCGTCGGAGTCGAGTTCTTCGTGACGGCCGAGGACCTGGTTGACCTGGTCGAGGAAGCGGCGGACGACGGTGAAGCGCGCGATGCGCTGCATCTGGTCGATAGTAGGCAGGTTCTTGTCGTCGGCCGCGCGGTAGGCCTTGCGGATCTTGATGTATTCACTGCGAAAATCCTGGCGCAGCTGGTCGAGGTAGAGCGTGACGGCGAAGCGCGGACGGTTGCCGACGAGCACGCGGCCGGTGCGGTCAAAGATGGTGCCGCGCGGACCGGGGACGAGGATGCGGCGCTGGTTCTGTTTTTTCTCGGCCTCGTGATAGCGGTCGTTGCCGAAGAGCTGCCGGTAGGCCAGGCCTCCGCCGAGTGCGAGCAGGATGGCGGCGATGAAAAAATAGAAGAAGAGGATGCGCGGGTTGTAGCCCTTGTGGGTTTCGACCAGGCCGCCGGGGCGCTCTGAACCTTGGTTCGCCATGCGAGAAGCCCGTTAAAACGCGCCGCGCGAGGCGTCGCGGAGTTGGGTGCCGCCGAGCCTGAGAAGACTCGTCTGCACGGAGAAGAACCAGGGGGCGATGAGGGCGAGGACGAGCTGTGAAACGAGCAGGTCCGTAAAATCGCGCATCCAGGCCTCGCCGGAATCGGGGCCCAGATCCACGCGGAGAAACGACAACGCGAGAAAGAGGCCGAGGTTGGCGAGCAGCGCGGCGATGACACCCACGACGGTCTCGTCGCGGGGGGCGCGGGCGCGGACATTGAAGATCACGGCATGGGCGGCGAGGAAGAGCAGGGCGTGCGTGCCGAAAGTCACCGGTGAGCCGGCGTCAAGCAGCAAGCCGCCGATGAACGCCGCCGCCGCGCCGGTGCGGAAATCCAGCCGGAGCGCGGCAAACGCGACGAAGAGGCCGCCGCACCACGCATGAAGCTGCCACGGGCCGAGGTAGTGGTTGAGCTGGGCGAGCAGTGCGACCAAAAGTAGCGACGCGAGCGAAAGGAGGAAGACGCGGAGCTTCATGTCAGTTCGCGGCGGGCGGCGTTTCCTGGGGCACGAGCACGGTCACCTCGGAGAGCGCGGAAAGGGCGGCGTCGAGCTGGACTCCGCCGCTTTTGAACAGTCCGTCGCTGCTCGGCTCGACGTTTATGAGAGAGCCGATGGTGAAGCCTCCGGGGAACACACCGCCTAGGCCCGATGTCACGACCCGGCGGGGCGCCGAGGGGGTGACGAAGACATCGACGGGCACGTATTCGACTTCGCCGCGGGCGGCCGCGATGGAGGGGTTGATGCCGCCTTGGTAGCTGATCGGGCGGGTGTCTCCCTCGAGGCAGGCCGCGATGCGCACGCCGGGACTGCTGATGAGCTCGACGACGGACGTGTAGGCATGGACCTCGCGCACGCATCCGACCACGCCGCCGGCGTAGATGACGGGCGCGCCGACGGTGACGCCGTAGTTGGAGCCCTTGCGGATGACGAGCTGTTGCCACCAGCCGGAGAAATCGCGGCGCACGACGCGGGCCGCCTCGGCGCGGTAGCCCTCGGGGGCGGGAAGATTAAGGAGCCGGCCGAGGCGGTCGAGCTGGGCGCGCAGGTCGGCGTCCTGCTGGAGGCGCACTTCGTAGGCGGCGTTGAGGTGGATGAGATCGCGGCCGGCTTCGATGAGCTCGTTTTTGGAGCGGGATTTAAGGGACCAAAACTCCTGCAGGTCGCGGATGTAGGAGGCGGACGCCTCCACCGGGGCCTGCATCTCGAAGAAGCCTGCGCGGAGAACTCGTTTCACCGCCGTCGGCACCACCAGCCAAGCCGCAAACACGAGGGCGAGCGTGAGAAAGGGGCGGGCTTGGTCGAAGCGTTTGGCGGACACGGGCGTGCTAAATTTACGATTTCGGATTCCGGATTTCCGATTTTTTGGTGCGTCCGGCGGCGGATGAAAATCCGAAATCTTAAATCAGAAATCGGAAATGCGTGAGTGCCTCAGACGTTCTGCAACACCCAGTTGAGGTCGTTGAGCACGGCACCGGTGCCGTTGGCGACGGCGGAGAGCGGGTCGTCGGCCACGGTGACGGGAAGACCGGTTTTCTCGCTGAGGAGGCGGTCGATGCCGCGGATGAGGGCACCGCCGCCGGCCATCACGAAACCGCGGTCAACAAGGTCGGCGGAAAGTTCGGGCGGGCAGCGCTCCAGTGCGGCGCGCACGGCGTCCACGATGGAGGAAATGGGGTCGCTCAGGGCCTCGCGGATTTCCTGCGAAGTGATGTGGATGGTCTTGGGCAAGCCGGCCACGGAATCGCGGCCCTTGACCTCCATCGTGAGTTCTTCTTCGAGCGGATAGGCGGATCCGATGCGGACCTTGATTTCCTCGGCGGTGCGCTCGCCGATGAGGAGGTTATAGGCGCGCTTCATGTAGTTGACGATGGCGGCGTCGAGCTCATCGCCGGCCACGCGGATGGACTTAGAAAATACGATGCCGGAGAGCGAAATGATGGCGATCTCGGTGGTGCCGCCGCCGATGTCTACGATCATGTTGGCGGCGGGTTCGTCGATAGGCAGGCCAACGCCGATCGCGGCGGCCATGGGCTCGGGAATGGTGATGACGTCGCGGGCGCCGGCGTGCGTGGCGGAGTCTTTGACGGCGCGTTTCTCGACCTCGGTGATGCCGGACGGAATGGCGATGACGACACGGGGGGCGACGCGCAGGGCGTTGTTGTGAACCTTGCGGATGAAATAGCGCAGCATCGCCTCGGTGACGTCGAAGTCGGCGATGACGCCGTCCTTCATGGGACGGATGGCGGTGATGTTGCCCGGGGTGCGGCCAAGCATTTTCTTGGCCTCTTCGCCGACGGCGCGGACCTTGCGGGTGACGGTGTCGAGGGCGACGACGCTGGGTTCGCGGAGGACGATGCCTTTGTCCTTGACGTAAACGAGCGTATTGGCGGTGCCTAGGTCGATTCCGATGTCGTTGGAGAAGTAGCCAAAAAGGTTTGTAGCCATGTTGCTTGGGTAATGAAACGACGCCTGCGCCGCTGAGATTACAAACGGGCGAAGCGAACGAGTGTCAAAGGGGAAAACACGTGGTTCGCTCCATTGGTTTGTTTAGAGTGACGGCTACCCCGAAGTGGTCGGACAGTTGCTTGTCGGGTTTAGACGAATCAGGCCAACGTATAGGCGGATCAGAATGCCAGCATGACTCACGTAAAGCGCAGATATGGTCGATGCATGCATAGGGTGGCGAATCACGTCGGATAGGGTCATTGTTTCCGGCTGTGAGTGCCACCAACCCGCATTCATTCAGGGCTGCGGCCAGCGCGGCTCGGTTAAATTTAGAGCCATAGTAACGAGTTGGGGCCAAGTCCTGATTAAAATCGCCTAGCACGAAAAGCTCATCATTGGGATATTCTCGTCGCAGGTTCATCCAGTTCGACTGTTGTAGTGCCAGAGCTTCTCGGAATGCCACGCCACCCGCCGACGAATGGCCATGCCACTGGTCTCCACCCCAAGGCAGAATGGTGCCAAATATAAGAAAAGGGGATTGATTATCAGGGTAAACGCGCGCGGCGGTAGTTCGTATGGGGTCGTTCGTTGCCAACTGCTCCAAGGGATACTTCGACCAAATCATCACCCATCGATCGGAGGTGGTATCGAGTCCAAGAATTCCGTCACGACTCGCCATTGAGCCGCACGAATAGGGTAGTCCGGGTGTGAATGCATCATTCGTTTCGGTGAAAACCCAGAGGTCTGCTGCTATCCGGTCGGTATGTTTCCGCAATGCACCGCGCCG
>JANXRL010000007.1 GCA_025352985.1 Verrucomicrobiota bacterium | reverse complement strand
TGGAAAACGTCGAGCTGCCCATGCTCTACTCCAAGAATCGTCTCACCGCCCGCGAGCTGCGCGACCGCGCCATGCACGCACTCGACATCGTCGGCCTCGCCGAACGCCACGATCATTTCCCTAACCAGCTTTCCGGAGGCCAGCAGCAACGCGTCGCCATCGCCCGCTCGCTCGTCAATCATCCCCAAGTCCTTCTCGCCGACGAACCCACCGGCAACCTCGACACCCGCACTTCGATCGAGGTGCTCGGTGTTTTCCAGAAACTCAACGACCAGGGCATCACCATCGTCATGGTCACGCACGAGATCGACATCGCCCGCTTCTGCAAACGCAACCTCGTCGTCCGCGACGGCCTCGTTGTCCGCGACGAATCGGTGAGGGACCGCTCGGTCGCCGCCATCGAGCTGGCCAAACACCACGACGCGGAAACCGCCGCTAAACTCACGGGGCACGTCGCATGAGATTCCTCGCCACCTGCTTCATCGCCATCCGCGCCCTCCGCCGCAACAAGCTGCGTTCCATCCTCACGGGGCTCGGCATCATCATCGGCGTCGCCGCTGTCATCGCCATCGTCAGCATCGGCAACGGAGCCAAGGCCCAGGTCGAGGCCCAAGTCGCCAGCCTCGGCCAGAACGTCATCAGCGTATTTTCGGGCAATTACACCTCCGGCGGACTCCGCAGCGGCGGCGGCGGTGCCGGGACGCTCAGCCCAGAGGACGCCATGGCCATCTCCCGCGAAGTTCCCGACGCCGTCGCCGTCAGCCCCGAGGTTCGCGACCGCGCCCAAGTCCTCGCCAACGGCCTCAATTGGAACACCCCCGTCACCGGCGAAGGCCCCGACTACTTGCTTATCCGCGCCTGGGATCTTTCCAAGGGAGCCATGTTTACCGAGCAGGATGTGCGCAGCGTCGGCAAGGTCTGCGTCGTGGGCCAGACCGTCGTCGATCAACTCTTCCCCCAAGGCGACGCCGTCGGCCAGACCCTCCGCATCCGGAACATCCCATTCAAGATTCTCGGTGTTCTGAAAGCAAAAGGATACAACATCTTCGGCCAGGATCAGGACGACGTCGTCGTCGTCCCCTATACCAGCAGCATGAAACGCGTCAGTAAACGCACCAACCTCAACTCCATCCTCGTCCAGGCGTCCTCCCCCGAAAAAATGGATAAGATCCAGCAGGACATCACCGACCTGCTCACTCAGCGCCGCAGCGGACGCGAACCCGACTTCAGCGTGCGCAACCAGATCGAGCTTGCCCAGGCCGCCACCGCCACCGCCAAGACCATGACCCTCCTGCTCGGCATCGTCGCCGGCGTGTCCCTCGTCGTCGGCAGCATCGGCGTCATGAACATCATGCTCGTTTCCGTCACCGAGCGCACCCGCGAGATCGGCATCCGCCTCGCGATCGGTGCGCACGACAAGGACATCCGCGTCCAATTCCTGATCGAAGCCATGATCCTGTCCGGCCTCGGCGGCGCCATCGGCGTAGCCCTCGGCGCGGGCCTCTCGGAAGGGCTTGCCTACTTCAACGGCTGGAGCACTTCCATCCCCGCTTGGTCCATCCTCGCCGGCCTCGGCGGCAGCGCGCTCATCGGTGTCGTCTTCGGCTACTTCCCCGCCAGCAAAGCCTCCCAGCTCGACCCCATCGAGGCTCTCCGTTTCGAATGATCTCCACCGGTCCAGCCCTCCGTTTTTCTCTTGTTCTCCTTTGCGCCACCACGCTGAAGCCCGGACTCCGCGCCGCAGGCAGCCCGCTTTCAAACGCCATCGCGCTGGTTAACACCAACCACGTGTCGGAGGCCCGTCCGCTTCTCGCCGCCATTGTTGCACGTGAACCCGACAACACGCAGGCGCTCTGGTATCTCGGCAAGGCCAACCTACTCATGCAACGCCGCGAAGAAGCCGCCGCTTTTCTGGAACGCGCCATGAAACTTTCTCCCCTCGATCCGCACATCCTCGCCGATTACAGCACCGCCTGCCTGCTGCGCGCCGCCGATCTCGGAATTTCCCTCACGAGCATCGGCTACGCCCGCCGCGGACGCGATGCATTGCTCAAAGCCGTCGAACTCGCCCCCGACGTGATCGCCTACCGCGAAGGCCTCGTCTCCTTTTATCGAAAGGCCCCGGGAATCGTCGGCGGCAGCCTCGCCAAGGCCTATGCCCAGACCGAGGAGATCATCAAACGCGATCCCTTGCGCGGCTCTGTCGTCAAAGCCTCTGTCCAGACCGAGGAAAAAAAATACGACGAGGCCCGGACCGCCTGCGAGCAAGCCCTCATCGTTCAGCCCGACAGCTATCTGGCGCTCTATACGCTCGGCCGCATCGCCTCCGAATCAGGCCAGGAATTGCCACGCGGCGAACAAGCCTTGCGCCACTGTCTGGAACTCACGCCCACCATCCAGGAACCCGATTTTGGAGGCGTGCATTACCGGCTCGGCCTGATCGCCGAAAAAAACGGACGTCTTGATGCCGCCCTCGGCGAATACAAAACAGCCGTCAAACTGGACCCAAACTTTCAACCAGCGGTGACCGCCCTCGCCCGATTGACCAAGTAGGCGCAAAAAAGCGGCCCGGGCGGTGAAGCCCGGGCCGCTGGTTGGCGAACGGTTGGCCTGCGCGAACGGGGCCGTTACAGCGCGATGTCGCCGGACTCGTCGGTGCGGATGCGGATGGCCTGTTCGACCGGCAGGACGAACACCTTGCCGTCTCCGATCTTGCCCGTCTTCGCCTTCGCCACGATGGCCTTGACCGCCGAGGCCACCAGCTCGTC
>JANXRL010000006.1 GCA_025352985.1 Verrucomicrobiota bacterium | reverse complement strand
GCCGCCCGACGACGCAAGCGCTCGGCGCGGGCGTTGATCTGCGCAAACAGCTCCGTGTGCTCGACCGCCTCGCGATCATCCACATGCACCAGCCCCGCGCCAAACGGCGGCGTCTCATCGGCCTCATCCGCCCAGCGTGCCCATTCATAGCCGATCACGGAGGGATGCTCACACGCGGCGGCCAGCGCGCGGCGGCCGTCGCGCAGCATACGTTCGAGTCGCGTGGGACCGGAATGAATTTTGAAAGATGCGGTGCGAAAGCGTTCGTTCGAAAGTCCGAACGCCGTTAGCAGCAGCGGCATCCCGTCGGCGCTCGCATAGATCTCCGCGTGCAGCGCGAAGTCCGGCCCGTGGCAGTGCCACGAAACCACATCAACTTGCGGATAGACGCACTCGGCCAGCACCGTGGCGCCGGGCGGTTCCGCGAAGCGGCACCCGAGCACGAGATGATGCGGATCGTAACGCCGCAGGGCCGCCGCCGTGGCCTTGAAATAACGATGAGCCACCTCGCGCGCGAACCGTTCGTGGTCACGCAAATAACCCGCCGTGGCGAGCGGACGCTCTTCCAGCGTGCGCTGGCGAATCACCTCCTTATTCGGCAAATCAACACTCCAAGCGCGCCCCAGCTCGGCGAGATTGCCCGCGTGCGGAGCCAGCACGAATTCCCACGCCGCATGATAGGCCGCGAACCCCGGCTCCAGGCTAAGGCACACCTGAAGCAACGATGGCCGGTCGGCACGCGGCGCACCCCAGCCGAGCGCATCATCGGTAAACGTGCCGATAAAGCCAGGGCGCCCCGCCCACGCGGCCGTGACTTTTTGCGCATGAAGATCGCACAAGGCCGGCCAGCCGGAATCGAACACGTCGGGCAGGCTGACTCCGTTGGCATGGATGACGGACCCGCCAGCGTGACGAAAGTCCGCCAGCGCGGTCGCATAAAGTCCCGCTCCGGCCAGCGCCGGCTCCGCCCAGGGTCCGAGGGTGTTGACCTGCCAGTGTCGCAGCCGCTGCAACGCGACCCGCGCAAACTCGGTCGAGTCCTCGTAGCCGTAAAGTTGGTCCACCACTACGGCGTAGGCCCCTCGATGCATCGACGGCGGCCCGGCGCGGCCGTGGCGATTCACCGCCGCCACGCTCTTCGCGAAAAACGGAAGGTCGTGCGGATCGACAAGCCACCACTGGCCGCCCGCCGTCTGCCCGACGCGGAAAAAGCCGGCCGCACCCCGCAGGGTTTCCGGTTTTAACGAACGAAAAGAAAAGGGCTCCGCCGCGCGGATTTTCACCATGGGTAAAACGATAGTGCGAAGCCGCGGCGCATGGGAAGCCCGCAGCGCGGCTCAACGATCGGGGCGCTTCACCGTGAAACGCTCGCGGGTAGTCACATAGTCGTCACCGCCCAGCCGGCCGATCGCGTCGAGCTTCGCAGCATCCACCCCGCCGTCGGCCCCCAGCACGGACTCACCGACATGCAGGGCGACGATACGGCCTAGCACAAGGTTGGCCGCACCCACGCCTTCGCCGACGAGAATGATCCGGTCCAGCACGCACTCGAACGCCGCCGGGGCAAGCGCCACGCGGGGCGGGCGCACTTTCGCGCTCGGCGCGGCGGCGATGTTGAACGCTTCAAACTCGCTCTCGCCATGCGGCAAGAGCGCGGCGCAGGCGTTCATCGGCTCGGCCAGCGCATGCGGCACAATATTCACGACGAATTCCAGCACGGCCTCGATGTTGCGGATCGTATCCTTCTTCACGCCGCCACGGTTGTTGACCGCCGAGAAAAGCAGCGTGGGCGGGTTGGACGTCACGCCGTTGAAAAAAGAAAACGGCGCGAGGTTCGTGCGGCCGTCGGCGGAGATCGTTGAAACCCAGGCGATGGGCCGCGGAGTGATGAGGCCGGACATCCAGCCGTAGGCAAAGCGCGGCTCGAGCGCGGTAAAATCAACAAACATACCAGGCACGTTGATTGGCCACCGCCCCGACGGCCAGCCCGCGTTGAAATCATAAGCGGCCGTCATCGGCCACTTCACACTGGCTAGAGGCCGGCGGGCGGCGCAACGTAACCGGCTTTATGTCCACCGCCACGACCAACACCGAAGCCCCCTGGCACGCCGGCCTGCGCGGCGCGCGCGCCAATCTGCTGCCGGGGCTCGCGCTGCAGGGCTTCGCGCTTCTGCTGGTGCTGGCGTATTACCACCACGCGGCGACACATGACGCCGTCAACCGCCTCGCGGACCTGCGCACGGAGATGGGCGTGACCTTCGGCATCCTCAGCACCGGCCTGTGCGGAGGACTGCTGCCTTTCATTTATCTCAAGTCCATGCCCGCGACGCGGACCCGCTACACATGGGCCCAAGGCGCGGCGATCACCGCGTTCTGGGCTTACAAGGGCTTGGAGATTGGCCTGTGGTATCGCTTCCTCGCGTGGAGCGTTGGCGAGGGCAACGGGCCGGGCACGGTCGTCGCCAAGATGATTCTCGACCAGTTCATCTACTGCCCGATCCTCGCCGTGCCGTTGACGGTGCTGGTTTACGATTGGTGCGAGCACGGCTTCTCCGGCGCGGCCCTCGCCGCCGAGGTGCGCGCCCCGCGCTGGTATGCGCGCCGGGTGCTGCCGATGCTCGTCTCAAATCTCGGCGTATGGGTGCCCACCGTGTGCATCATCTACGCTCTGCCGACCGCCCTTCAGTTGCCGCTGCAAAACCTGGTGCTCGTCTTCTTCACGCTGCTGCTCGCGCACATCTCGAAACGCGCGCCCGTGGTCGCAACCTGAAACCCGCCGCTCAATACGGCCCGCGAATGTGCGCGGCGACCTCGCGCTCGTAGAACGCCGCGAGCTTGGCGTGCGCCTCGGCCCCGAGTGGCGGCAGAGACGCCGCGCGAACGTTGGCCCTCGCCTGCTCCGCATTGCGCGCGCCGGGAATAAGCACGCTCACCGCCTCGAAATCGAGGCACCAGCGCAACGCCCAGTCAGCCATCGCCACGGCGGCGGGCACATGGGCCTTGAGCGCATCGGCGAGGTCCACGCCCGTTTCGTAGGGCAGGCCGGCAAACGTCTCGCCGACGTTGAACTGCTGGCCGTCGCGGTTGAAGAGCCGGTGGTCGTTGGCGGCGAATGTCGTCTGCTTCGTCATCTTTCCCGCGAGCAGGCCACTCGCGAGCGGCAGGCGCACGATGATTGCGACCTTTTTTTCGCGGGCGGCGGCGAAGAGCGTGTGAACGGGCTTCTGGCGGAAAATATTAAAGATGATCTGGAGTGCGGCGACGCCGCCGTGCTTAACGCAGAAATCCGCCTCGTCCATGGACTCGACGCTGGCGCCGTAGGCCTTGAGCTTGCCCTCGCGCTTGAGCTCTTCGAGCCAGCCGAGCATCTCCCCGCGCTTTAAGACCTCGGTGGGCACGCAATGAAGCTGGGTGAGATCGAGCGCATCCACGCCGAGTCGCCTGAGCGAAGCCTCGGTGAATCCGCGCACTTGGTCACGCGTGAAGCCATTGGGCCAGTTGAGCCGCCCGAGCTTCGTCGCCACGAACACCCGCTCGCGCGCCCCCGGAGTCTCACGCAGGAAACGACCGATGCGCGTTTCGCTGAGTCCCACGCCATACACGTCGGCCGTGTCGAAGAACGTCACGCCGCTTTCGTAGGCGGCGCGGAGCGTCGCCTGCGCGGTCTCCTCCGTGACATCGCCCCAGCCTCCGCCGAGCTGCCAAGTGCCAAGGCCGATTTCGCCAACAGAACGCCCCGTGGGGCCAAAGGTGCGGGTATGCATAACGTCATCTCGAATGGTTTTCAGAAAGCCGCAAGTCGCGAGGTTCAATACGGAGCTTGTGCCTTGTCCCTCACGCACAAAAGTCAGCCCATGCCCCGCCGTTCCCCCATCCTTCTCTTCGCCACGCTCGTAGCCCTGTCGCCTGCTTGGTTATCATCCGCTGAGCCTGCTGACACCTTTCCCGCGGGAACGCAGGTGACAATCGACGAACACCCCGACACGCCCGGCGTCCAAAGCTGGGCAGTCACCAGCGCCTACCAACACGGTTCCAACAAGATCGAATATCTCCTACCCGACCCGCTCGCGCCGGGCAAACGCTACCCCGTGGTTTACTGCCTTCCCGTCAACGCCGGCACCAAAGGCAACTGGGGCCACCCGCTCGAGGTCGCCCGCGCAAACAACCTCGCTAACCGCTACGGCGCGATCCTGGTGTGCCCGGCCTACGATGCGCTGCCGTGGTTTGGCGAAAACCCGAACAATCCTGAATTCCGTCAAAGCCCCTACTTCACCGATATCGTCATCCCGCTCGTCGAAGCGCGCCTGCCCGCTCTCGCGGAGCCACGCGGACGGTTCATCATCGGCTTCAGCAAATCTGCCCACGGCGGCCTGGGGATTTTCCTGCGCGACACCGCACGCTTCGCGAAAATCGCCGTCTTTGAAAACTACTGGGGCCGCCCCAACGCAGAACAGTGGGCCAAATGGGGCTTCGCCGACTGCTACGGCACGCGCGAAAGCTACGCCCTGTGGGACCCGCAGCAATTGATCGACGACCACCGTAAGGAATTGGCCGGCGGCCCTACCCGTATCATCGTCCTCACCGGCGGCCCCAAGGCGCGGCTTGGCGTCGAGGCGCTGATCGGCCAGCTTCGCGACCGAGAAATCCCGATTCAGACCGTAGCGGATGATCATTGGAACCACAACTGGACATGCGGCTGGCTGCCGGTGGCGGTTCAATCGTTGCTGCAGGATTTTAATGTGCCCGCACCCGCAAAGTGAAATCTTGAAAACAAAAAAGCGGCCCGGGCGGTGAAGCCCGGGCCGCTGGTTGGCGAACGGTTGGCCTGCGCGAACGGGGCCCTTACAGCGCGATGTCGCCGGACTCGTCGGTGCGGATGCGGATGGCCTGTTCGACCGGCAGGACGAACACCTTGCCGTCTCCGATCTTGCCCGTCTTCGCCTTCGCCACGATGGCCTTGACCGCCGAGGCCACCAGCTCGTC
>JANXRL010000156.1 GCA_025352985.1 Verrucomicrobiota bacterium | reverse complement strand
CTCGGCGAGGGCGGTCTCGAAGGGGATGCTCCAGTAAACGGGTTTCTTACTGCGATAAACGAGGCCTTTTTCGACGAAGGACGAGAAGGTGCGGATGATGTCGGCCTCGTAGGCGGGGGCCTTGGTCTTGTATTCGTTCTTCCAGTCGGCGAGGACGCCGAGGCGTTTGAACTGTTTCGTCTGGGTGGCGATCCAGCCTTCGGAAAACGCGTCGCAGAGGGAGCGCATTTCGGCGGTGGAGACCTGCTTGTTTTCGGCCTGGAGGCCGCGCATCACCCTTTGCTCGATAGGGAGGCCGTGGCAGTCCCAGCCGGGGACGTAGGGCGTGCGGTAGCCGCGGAGGGACTTGTAGCGAAGGGTGATGTCCTTGAGGGACTTGTTGAGCGCGGTGCCGATGTGGACGTCGCCGTTGGTGAAGGGCGGGCCGTCGTGGAGGACGAAGGTTTTGCCGGTGGCGGCATTCTTGCGCTGGATGGCGGCGTAGAGGTCCAGTTTCTCCCAGTGGGCGAGGCGCGAGGGTTCGCGCTGCACGAGATTTGCCCGCATCGGGAAATCGGTTTTAGGGAGCTGGAGAGTGTCTTTCAGGTCTTGAGCCATGCCAAAGAAAAGCGGCGAAGGCTACGAGGGGGGTGGGGGGAGTCAAGGACGCGCGCTGCTTCTCGGCGCGAATGACTAATGGCCAATGACCCATGGTTAATGGCCGGAGACAAGACGCGGGGCTTGAGGGACGTTTTACTGGTGCGGGGAGGGCTGGAGGAGGAGCACGTAATCGAGGGTTTCGCCGGGGAGACTCAGGATTTCGCCGGGGGCGAGGGGCCGGCTCCAGAGGGTGGCGAAGGTGCGGTTGAGATCGTGGTCGCGCCAGATAACGGGTGTGGCGGTGGCAACGGGTTTGAAACCGGCGGTGGTAAGTTTTTCGGTGAAAGCGGCTGCATGGGCGGCGATGGCGTTGGCGTGCGATTTGAGGGTGATGACGGGATAGTCGCCGGTGGAAGCCATGACGAAGACGGTCGCGCCTTTGGCGGAGGAATTTAGGCGGAACGACAGATCGGTTTTGAGGGCGGGGTCGCTTAGGCGGCGGGTGGCGATCCAAGTTGCGCCGGCGAGGACCGGCGGGAGTCGGTCGAAGGTGTTGTCGGAGCTGCCGTCAACGTCGGTGTAAACGGGGCTCTGGGCTTCGACGGGGCGGTCGATGTAGAGCGCGGGATTGGCGGGATTCGAGCTGCGAAGGTCTTGCACGAGTGCATCGGCCGCGGCGGGCGCGGGCGTGCCGGGGGAGGCGGCCTGATAGACGATCATGCGGTCGGAGTGTCCGTGGCCGTCGGTGACCTCGATGACGTTGCGGCCGGGCGCGAGCGGGGTTTTCCAGAAGAAAACGTTGTCCACGCGAAGGCCGGGCGTGGTGGTGAGGGCGCCGTCCTTGGCCTTGGCGGGTTCGGGAGGGGTGGAGTAGGTGCCGTTGGCGAGGTGGCCTTGGCTCACGCCGTTGAGGATGAGTTCAAGCGAGGGGACGTTGGCATAGGCCTTGATGCCGTTGTCGGGGGCGAACTGGCGGTAAAAGTGGGTGCTTCCGTTGAGATGAACGACGGGGGTGTCGGGGTTCAGGAAGGATTGGAAAAGATAAAAGAGGTCCTTAGGCTGGCCGGCGAGCGTGAGCAGGCCCTTGGTGTTGCGGTTCTGCTTGAACTTGCGGTCGTAGAATTCGTGGAAGGTCCACCAAGTGAACATCGGGTGACCGGCGACCGCATCGCGACAGACCGTCTGGAGGCGATATTCCGCGAACAGTTCGGCGTATTCCTCGGGTTCGAATTTATTAACCGACCACTTAAAGGTGCCGTAGGGTGTGTGGTGGGTGAGCCAGTCGCCGGCACCGGTCTCGGAGACGAAGGCGTTTTTGGGATTGGTGGAGAAGGTGGCGATCTTGCCGCCATACCAGCCCTCGTAGGTGTTATGGGCGAGGAAGTCGCAATTTTGGGGTTGGTCCTTGGCGACGGCGTGGGTGATGAGGCGGTTACCGGTTGAGTCTTCCTCCCTGATGACTTCGGCGTAACGGCTGGCGGTGGTGCCGATGGTTTCGTTGCCGCAACTCCAGAAGAGGATCGAGGGATGGTTCCAGTTTTGGCGGACCATCTCTCGGGTGAGGCGTTCGCCGTCGGGGGTGACGATTTTGTCTTCGTCCGGACCGCTTTTCCAGGATTGGCCGGCGAAGCCGTTTTCGGCCCAGATGGCGACGCCTTGGGCGTCGGCAAGGGCGTATTCAAGGTGGCTGTGCGGATAATGTGCGAGGCGCACAAAATTCACGCCAAGGTCGTGAATGCTCCGCCATTCGGCACGCTGATCGTCGTCGCTCACGGCATTCCAAGCATACTCGGTCTGCGCGTGTTTGTTCACTCCGCGAAGTTGCACCTCGCGACCGTTGAGGAAGAGTTTGTCGTCGCGCAGGGCTAGGCTGCGGAAGCCGACGGACTCGGTCACGACATCGCTGGGCTTGCCGTTGACGATGAGTTCGGTGCGGACGGAATAAACGTTGGGCTGGCCGAGATCCCAAAGTTTCGGGGTCAAAAGAAATGTGGTGGCTGCGATGGTGACGGTTTCGCCGGCGGGGATGGTTCCGGTGGTCTCGAAGCGCGCACAGATGGAGCCGTCGGGGGCAGTCACACTATGATGGACAAGCACAGACGCCGGAGTGGCGAGCGGGTTGCGCACGACGGTGCGGACGCCGAGATCGGCGCGGGTGGCGGTGACGTTGGCGGGCGTGAGATAGACGCCGGAGGAGCCGAGGTCGGGGAAGATGTGGACGGCGCCTGTCTTGACGAGCTGGGCGGCGCGGAACATGCCGCCGTTGACGTAGTAGAGCGTGGAGCGTGCGAGGATGCCCTTGGTCTCGTCGTCGCGGTTGCTCGCGCGGACGAGGAGTAGGTTGGAAGCATCGAAATGCACGGCGGGAGTGAGGTCGAAGGTAGCGGCAGTGTAGGCGCTCTTGTGCTGGCCGATGTGGCGGCCGTTAACGAAGACATCGGTCACGCTGGCGGCGCCTTCAAGCAGCAGAAAAAACCGGCGTTCGTGATCGGCGGTGGTAGCGGCGAAAGTCTGGCGATACCAACCGGCGGCGTTGTCGGGCAGGCCAGCTTGACGGAAGACGTGGGGAATGGAAACCGTCCGCCAACTCGCCTGCGCGGGCGGCGTGGGGGTAGTGGCTGTGGGACTGGTGTCCTCGGTGAATTCCCATGTGTCGAGCGGGGTGGTTTCGCGGGGTTCGGCGGCGCGGGTCGGACCGGTTAAGATTGTCAAAAGCAAGACAAGGCAGGACAGCAGCGATTTTAACATGGGGGTAAAATTAAAGACGACGGCAGGGGCACCGGTCAGTCGCACAACTGACTCAACTACTTAAGCGTGGTGAGGGCGCGGGCCGCAAGTTTTTCGCCCGAGGCGATGCAGTTGGTAATCGAGATTCCGTCGCGCACGTGGCCGCCGATGAGCAAGCCTGTGTGGGCGGCTTCGGCGGCGGTCATGGCGTCGAGAAAACGTTCGTAGCCGAGATTGTATTGCGGGATGGCGCGGGGCCAGGAGGTGCGCCGGACGAAGACGGGGGCGCCCTTCACGCCGAGGAGAGCGGCGAGTTCGCGGGAAACTACGGGGAGAAGGTCGGCGTCGTGTAGCCGCGCAAGGCCGGGCGCGCGGACGCCGCCGGTCATCACGGTCAGCGCAACGTGGTCCTCGGGAGCGCGGCCGGTGAAGAGCGTGGAGTTGAACAACACGCCGAGGAGCGGGCGGGCTTCGGCGGGAGGGATGAGCATGCCAAAGCCATCCAGGGGGTGCGCGACCTGATCGCGGCGGTAGCCGAGAAAGAGAGAGGAAACCGGCGGATACCCGATGTCTGCGAGGGGAGCCAACGGTTGAGAGCCAAGAGCTGAGAGTTGAGAGCTTGAAGGGGAATTGAAGACGAGGCTTGCGAGTGCGGAAGCGGGGAGGGCCAGGATCACGGACGCGAAACTCTCGGTGGCGTTCTGGTGGTCGCGGGTCCAGGTGACGTGCCACGGCTGACCGCCGGCGGCCGGGGTGAGGGACGTGACGCTGGCGTCAAGTTCTACGCTGCCTGGCGGAAGTCGGCGGGCGAGGGCGCGCGGAATGGTTTCGAGACCTTCGGCAAAACTGATTATCGGCGGAGCGCCGGTAGGTTCGCCACGGGCGCGCCTGGCCTTGGCGGCGGCGATCTGGCCCCGGATGATGGAGCCGTGTGACCGTTCCATTTCCCAGAGCGAGGGGAAACTGTGGCGGGTGGAGAGTTCCGCGGCATCGCCCGCATAGACGCCCGTGACGAAGGGACTTAGGCCGTAATCAACGAGTTCGCGGCCGAAGTGAAACGCGCCGAAATCGGCGAGGCTGATGTCGGCCGTGCGCGTTTGGGGACGGGTGAAAATCTCGCCGGCGAGCCGGAACTTGGCGCCGGCGGTGAACAATTTCGAGGTGATCAGTCCAGGGAGCGACGCGGGGGCGGCCAGCGGACGGCCGTCGCGCACGATGTAGCGATTTTTTGCCTCAGGGCGGGCGGTGAGTTTGACGGAGTCGAGGCCGAGTTCGTTCAGGAAGGCGGCGAGTGCGGGCGTCTGCTGGAGGGAGTTGGGGCCGGCTTCGACGAGCCAGTCGCCGTAGTGTTCACTGCGGATGGAGCCGCCGAGACGGTCGGAGCCCTCGAAGAGGCGGACGGAGCGGCCTTGGCGAGCGAGGCGGTGGGCGGCGGTGAGACCGGTGATGCCGCCGCCGATGATGGCGACGGGAAGTTGTGAGGAAGAGTTGCCCACGGAACACACTGAATACACGGAAAACGGAAAAGGCACTAACCGGCTTTTGCGATTACCGAGGCGTTTGCGGAGATCATTTCCAAGTCGTTACCGTATCGACGAGGGCTTGCATGCACTCGATCCTGGCCTGCGGGGTGATGCCGTGGCCGAGGTTGAAGATGTGGCCGGCGGTGCCGCGCATGGAATCGAGGAGACGGGTGGCTTCGCGGGCGACGATCTCGGGCGTGGTCTGCATAAGCACGGGGTCGAGGTTGCCTTGGACGGCGACGTTGGCGGGCAGGGTGCGGCGGACGATGGCGAGGTCATTTGTCCAATCGACGCTGATGGCGCGCACGCCGGAAAACGCCTGGTCGGTGAGGTGGGGCGCGGTGCCTTTTGCGTAGAGGATAATCGGAAAGTCGGCGGGCAAGGCGGCGATGATGCGGCGAATCCACTTGAGCGAAGCGGCCTCGTAATCGGGGCCCGCGATGAGGCCGCCCCAGGAATCGAAGATCTGGATGGCGTCGGCACCGGCGACGATCTGCATCTGGAAGTAAATGATCAGCGCGTCGGTGAGTTTTTCGAGGAGGGCATCGAAGGTGGCGCGGTCGGTGTAGAACAGGAGCTTGATGTGCTCGAAGTCATCGGAGCTGCCGCCCTCGACCATGTAGGTGGCGAGCGTCCACGGTGAGCCTCCGAAGCCGAGGAGAGTCTTGGTGTCGCCGAGTTCTTTTTTGAGGAGTTTCAAGGTGTCGGAGACGTAGGCGAGTTTATCGGTCACGGCGGCGACGGGATTGAGCGCGTCGATGTCGGCGCGCGTGGCGATCTTGCTGGCCATCTCGATGCCGCCGCCGTCGCGGAAGGCGTAGGACTGGCCGAGGGCTTCGGGGATGACGAGGATGTCGGAGAACAGGATGGCGGCGTCGAGCCCGGGGAAACGGTGCAGCGGCTGGAGCGTGACCTCGGCGGCGAGCGCGGGCGTCTGCACCATGTGGACGAAGGAGGATCGGGCCTTGAGCGCGCGGTATTCAGGCAGGTAGCGGCCGGCCTGGCGCATAACCCAGAGGGGCGGGCGGTCGAGTGGCTGGCAGGCGAGGGCGGAGAGGAAGCGGTCGCGGCTGTTCATGATAGATCAGCCCAGTTTTGGGGCTTGAGGAAGATGTCGTGGAGCCGCGCTTCGGGCGTGCCCGGTCCTGGGGTGTAGTTATATTTGAAAGTCACGAGGGGTGGGAGGCTCATGAGGATGGATTCGGTGCGACCGCCGGTTTGCAGGCCGAAGTGCGTGCCGCGATCCCAGACGAGGTTAAACTCCACGTAACGACCGCGTCGGTAGAGTTGGAAATCGCGTTCGCGGTCGCCGTAGGGCGCGGCCTTGCGGCGGGCGACGATCGGGAGATAGGCGGGCAGGTAGGCGTCGCCCACGGCGCGGAACGCGGCATAGCTGCGCTCGAAACCGAGGGCGTTGAAATCGTCGAAGAATAGGCCGCCTATGCCGCGAGGTTCGGCGCGGTGTTTAAGGTAGAAGTAATCGTCGCACCCTTTTTTCCACGCGGGGTAGAGGTCGTCGCCGAAGGGCGTGACGGCGTCGCGGGCGACGCGGTGCCAGTGGACGCAGTCTTCCTCGAAGCCGTAGTAGGGCGTGAGGTCAAAGCCGCCGCCGAACCACCAGACCGGATTCGCGCCGTCCCGGTCGGCCACGAAGAAACGCACGTTCATGTGGCTGGTGGGAACGTAGGGATTGAGCGGGTGGAGGACGAGGGAAACGCCGAGCGCCTGCCAGGGTTTGCCGACGAGCTCGGGACGGTGCGCGGTCGCGGACGGTGGGAGCGTGGTGCCGTGGACGTGGGAGAAACTGACGCCGGCTTTTTCAAACACGACGCCTTCGGCGAGGATGCGCGAACGGCCGCCGCCGCCCTCGGCTCGCGTCCAGTTGTCCTCGGTGAATTTGCCGCCGCCGTCCTCGATTTCCAGTTCGCGGCAGATGCGGTCCTGCAGGTCGAGCAGGTAGGCTTTGACGGAGGGGAGGTTGATGGCGGTGGGCATGACGCGAAGAAAACCAGCGAGAACGAGAACGATTGAGAGAACGAGAACGATTTTAGCGAAGGGGGGTTGACGGGTTTGCTAGAGTTCACGTTCGACAGCGGCGTCCATCGAGTGGATTGATGACCGCTTCGCCCAAATCCATGGACTCAACCGCACTGGCCACCATCGCCGCAACCGGCTTCACCGTCGCTTTTTTTCACGCGGCGATTCCGACGCACTGGCTGCCGTTCGTGCTGGTGGCGAGGGCGCGCGGGTGGACGCGGACCAAGACGCTCGCGGTGGCGGCGCTCGCCGGGCTGGGGCATATCGGAATCACCAGCTTGCTGGGTCTGGTCATCGCATGGTTTGGATTTCAATTGAATGAGCGGATCGGGAGCGCGTTCCCGTGGGTGGCGGCGGGCGTGCTGTGGTGCATCGGCGGATTTTACCTGTGGCGGCAATGGCACGGCGGCGTCCTGCATCACCACCTGAAGGGCGGCAGTCACCAGCCTAGCTCGCATTGCGGTCACGAGCAGGAGCACAGCCACTGGGAGGACGAGATCAAGGACACGCCGCTCGTCTCCAGTCGCAAGGGCGACTGGGCGGCCATCAGCGGGCTGCTGGTCATGCTGACGCTGTCGCCGTGCGAAGGCTTTTTGCCCGTCTATCTCTCGGGCGTGCAGTTCGGGTGGACGGGATTTTTCGTGCTGAGCGCGATTCTCGCGGTGGGCGCGCTGGCGGGCATGATGCTGTTCACCTGGCTGACGTTGGTCGGTCTGGAGAAAGTCGAGCTGAAGAAAATCGAACGCTGGGAAGCCGGTCTCCTCGGCGGAATCTTCACGCTGCTCGGGGTGATCGTCGTCCTGATGGAGCATTGAGCGGCGTTCAAAAAATCGCCCGATGGCGTTTGGCGATCGGCTCCCGGTGAGTAGGCTTCATTTTACGTGTAATGGCATCCCTTTTCAAACTTCACTCCGACTACCAGCCGACCGGCGACCAGCCGCAG
>JANXRL010000142.1 GCA_025352985.1 Verrucomicrobiota bacterium | reverse complement strand
GCCTCTCTCGCAATACCTCACATGGGTTCCCCTGATATCGCCATCCTCGGCACCGGTTCTTACGCGCCCGTCAACGTTTTGACCAACGAGGATCTTTCCAAGCAGGTGGACACCTCGCACGAGTGGATTTTCACCCGCACCGGCATCTGCGAACGCCGCATCGCCGGCGAAGACGAGACCACGTCGTTCATGGCCGCCGCCGCCGCCCGCGCCGCGATGGCCGACGCCGGCGTGACCGCCGCCGACATCGACCTCATCATAGTCGCCACCGTCACGCCGGACATGCCCATGCCAGCCACCGCATGCTTCGTGCAGAACCTCATCGGCGCACCGTCCCGCGCCGCCTGTTTCGATATCAATGCGGCGTGCTCAGGGTTTCTCTACGCGCTCGATACCGCGTGGGCCATGCTAGGATCGGGACGTTACCGGCACGCCCTCGTCATCGGCGCGGAAAAACTTTCCTCGGCCGTCAACTGGAAGGACCGCACCACCTGCGTGCTTTTCGGCGACGGTGCCGGTGCCGTCGTGCTGGGCCCCGCCCGCGGCTCCGCGCAAGTCCTCGGTGTTCGCCTTTACGCCGAAGGCAGCCACGCCAATCTCCTTTGCATTCCCGGCGGCGGCAGCCGCGTCCCCGATCCCTCGTCCAGCCCCGAGGGCCCGCAACGCGTCATCGCCATGAAAGGACGCGAAATCTTCAAGATCGCCGTCCGCGAGATGGAGCAGGCCGCCCGCGAAATCCTCGCCGAACATGACCTCATGCCCGACCAGATTTCCTGCGTCATCCCCCATCAGGCCAACCTGCGCATCATCCACGCGCTCGCCGAATACCTAGAGCTGCCCCGCGATCGGCTGTTTGTTAACGTCGAGCGCTATGGCAACACTTCCGCCGCGTCGATTCCCCTCGCCCTCGACGAAGCCCGCCGGTCCGGACGCATCAAACCAGGCGAACTCACGCTCATGCTCGCCTTCGGGGCAGGCTTGACCTATGGGTCCGCGCTGGTTCGCTGGTAACTCTTTCTCGACATGTCCACCTCGCCCGTCCGCGCCCTCTCCGCACTCTTGGTCGTAAGCTTTTTTCTGGCGGTCTTCACGGGCCCGGCCCGCGCTGATTTGGTCTGGACCCCCGCCACCGGGTGGAAAGTCGAAGGCGACAGCGTCCTCAAGGGACTACTCCCCGAGGAAGGCCGCAACGCCCTTGACGCCATGAACAAGGCGCGCGCCACCGAAGAAAACGGCCACAAAAGTTCCGCGATGGGCAGCTACGAGACGATCGCGAAGAAATACCCCCACTCGATCTACGCCCCCGAAGCTCTCTATCGCGCCGCCAAGATCCGCCTCGCCCGCAAACAATACTACAAAGCGTTCAGTGAATTTCAGCAGATCGTCACGGACTATCCCAACACCGCCCACTTCAACGACGTCATCGGCGAGCAATACCGCATCGCCAACTCCCTTCTCGGCGGAGCGCGCAACCGTTACTGGGGCATCATCCCGGGTTTCAAAAGCCGCGCGAAGGGCGTGGATTATTTCGAGAAAATCATCGTGACCGCCCCTTATAGCGACTACGCCCCGCTCGCCCTCATGAACATCGCCGAAGGCCACCAGAAATTGAAGGAGCCCGACGAGGCCATCGACGCTCTGGACCGCATGATCAACAACTACCCCCAGAGCCTTCTCGCCCCCGACGCCTATCTCCGTCTCGCCCAAGCCCACGCCTCGCTCGTCGAAGGCCCCTACTACGATCAAGCCTCGGCCAAGCAGGCCATCACCTACTTCGAGGATTTCATGATCCTGTTCCCCGCCGACACCGGCGTCAAAACCGCCGACACCGGACTCGGCGACATGAAGCAGGAATTCGCTCGGAGCAAAATCAAGATCGGCGATTTCTATTTCTACAAGCGCTCCAACTACAAGGCCGCCCGGGTATTCTACAACGAAGCCATCACGTCTTATCCCGATTCCGAAGCCGCCAAGCTCGCCCGTGTCCGCCTCGAAGCCGTCACCGCCTCCGAGAACAAGTCCAAGGCTCCGCCCCCTCCGCCCCACAAGCTCGGCAACCGTTTCTGGTTTTTCTAAAAAGCCCCCGTGCTTTCCCACTCCCCTTCCATGCGCGCGCTTCTTTTTTGCCTCGTCATTCTTTTCACCCTCTCCGGTTGCGCCAACTACAACCTGGGCAGCGGCGGCAAGCTCACGTTCCAAACCGTTTACATCGCGCCCGTCGTCAACGAGAGCAACCTCCCCCAGTCGGTCGCGATTTTCAGCACCGGCCTTCGCGAAGCTTTCCTCCGCGACGGCCGGGTTTCCCTCGTGAACACCGCCGATCAAGCCGACGTCGTCCTCACCGTCAAACTCCTCAAATACAGCCGCGCCTCCACCGCCACCCAGTCAAACGACACCGGCTTGGCCCGCAAATTCGATGTCACCCTCGAGGCCGAGGCTAGCCTGCACGATAATCGCCAGAACAAGTTCCTTTTCGAGAAACGCAAGATCGAGGCCGTTCGCCAAGTCTTCACCGACAGCGGCCAGCTTCAGTCCGAATACCAGACCGTCCCTCTGCTTTCCGAGACTCTGTCGAAGAACGTTCTCAGCACCGCGCTTGACGTGTGGTAAGCGGTGCCGGAGCGCGTTGCCCCCAACGCGCTTGCCTTGGGCCTCCGCCGCGCTGCCATGGAATTCGGCTTCCCATTAGCCGCGCTTCGCCCTGATGTTTCCCCCGTGAAGCACGCCGCCGTCCTCGCCCCCTCCATCCTGGCCGCAGACCACGCCCACCTCGCGGCCGGAGCCGCCGCCGTTCGCGACCTCGGCCTCAAGTGGGTCCACCTCGACATCATGGACGGCCACTTCGTGCCCAATCTCAGCTTCGGTCCGCAAACCGTCGCCGCGTTGCGCAAGGACTCGCCCCTGTTGTTCGACACGCACCTGATGCTCGACGAGCCTCACCACTATATCGAGGCCTTCGCCAAGGCCGGTTCCAACCTCATCAGCATCCACATCGAGCCGGCCTACGACCACGCCGCCACCCTCGCCCGCATCCATGCGCTCGGCTGCCAAAACGGCATCGTGCTCAACCCCGGCACCCCCGCCGAGGCCATCGAGCCTTTCATTTCACAAGTCGATCTCGTGCTCGTGATGACGGTGCAGCCGGGCTTCGGCGGACAACCCTTCCGCCGCGACATGCTTCCGAAAATCGCTCAGATCGACCGCTGGCGTCAGGAACGCGGCCTCGCCTTTCGCCTCGAAGTGGATGGCGGCATCGATCTCGCCACGGGCCACGAATGCCGCTCAGCCGGCGCCGACACATTTGTGGCCGGCACATCGTTCTTCGGCGCCACCGATAAACCCGCAGTGGTCAAGGCCGTCGCAGGCTGGTGATTCTCCGCGCTTGCACGGATCTGGCTGTTGAAATTGTTGCAGTGTCTTCAACAACCCATCCGCTATCAGTTACGTGATATTGAGGCATTTCAAAATGAGATGGTCGGGCAACTATGGAAGCGACTTGACTATGAGCGGCCACGCGGCGGCGTGGGCTGCGCCGAGAGGATGAACCTTAACTGAGTCAAAATAAGTCGTGTTTGAGCTGTCCTGCATTTCGGGCACGGTTGTCCAGTCGATGACATCATCGGCGCCGGCGGAGTGGAGTCCGGCATTGTATATCATGCGCTGGACATCGAAGCTCTTAGCATCGACCCCGCCGGAGAATCCGCCTTGGCGATCGAGCACGGTGAGCGCGATGATCTTCGTCCAAGCCGCACCGGCTTTTATAGTGCTGATGCAAGTAGAGAGCTGGTTAAGCGCGATGTCGGCGGAGGTGCCGGCGGCAAGCGTGTTGGTGCCGATTTCCAGAATGATGGTATTGTCGCAGGCGCGGGCATTGTAGGCAGCAGTAATTCCAGAAACCCGAGCGGTGACATCGGTTATACGGTTGCAGGGAATGCCAAGATTCTGAGTGTAATAACGGCTGGTGGGCAGCCTGGAGTAAAAATTATGGCAGTAACTCGGCGTCTTCGTTATCGAATCACCGACAAGGACGATGTTATGCCGTCCGATATCATCTTGATGTCTGCGTGGGGGGGGGGGGGGGGGG
>JANXRL010000140.1 GCA_025352985.1 Verrucomicrobiota bacterium | reverse complement strand
CGATCCCGCTGCAACCGCTGCTTATTTCCTGATTTCCAGATTTCCGCATCATTGCTGAACCTGCTGTTGCTGCTGCTGACCCTCGGGCGTCTTCCAAGCAACGGCGAAATCTACTGTAAGCACGCGGGTGCCGTCGGCTTTCTTGATCGCGCCGCCCATCATGGTGAAGCCGCCGATCGCTTCTTTTTTCTTAACCTCGATGAGGATGGTGTCGCCGGGATAGATCGGGCTGCGAAAACGCACGCCGGAGATTTTGGCGAGGAGCGGCACGCCTTCGCCGGGCTTGGCTCCCGCTGCCAGCGCCTGCTTCGCCATGAAGAGCGCGCCCGTCTGGAACACCGCTTCGCACAACAGCACGCCGGGCGTGATGGGCGCGTTGGGATAGTGCCCCTTGTAGAAATCCTCCTCGGCGCGCCAGGTGCGCTTCGAGGTGAGGCTCTCGGCGGTCTCGGCGACGATCTCGTCAACAAACAGAAAGGGCGGCCGATGGGGAATGAGGTCGGTGACGGCTTTGTTCATAGCGGAGGTAAAAGACACCGCGCCCTTCCCCGCCTCGCAAGGCTGGAAATCACGGGGCGGCGGGCGCGTTTTTGAGCGCGAAGAGGTATTTGTCGATCTTGTTGGACGTAATCACCCCGTAGTTGATCGTCCCCAGCCAGCCTGACATGATAATGCCTACGCTACCTGCGTGGAAGAGGCCCGGCAGTTTCTCGGATAAATTCATGGACACGGGTAAACCCTCGAACTTCGTGCCGAACGACGTGCCGTTCATATGCGTCGTGTAGCGCTCGATCGTGCGCGGCGTCGCGGCCTCTTTCCAATCGATCTTCGAGCGGACATCCGGGATGTATTTCTCGAGGGCTACAATGCTCTCCTCGATCATACGCTCTTTGTGCGTTTCGTAGTCCTCGGGCGTAAGCGTGTTCCAGTCCGGATACTGACCGTTGAGCGATGCCACCACTGTGTAGCGGTCGGTGCCCGGGCGCGTCTCCGGATAATACACCGAGAACGTGCGGCTCGTCGTATGCAGCGAGGTCAGCTCCTGCGGGCTGTAGGTCGGAGCCTCCGATGTGAACACCAGGTCGCCGATGTGCGGGATCGTCTCGCCCTTGCGGATGCCCAGATACACTTGGCACGAGCTGCTGTTGATGCGCACTGCCTTCGCCTGCTCGATGAAGTCGGCGGGAAAGTTTTCCTCCCCTGCGAGCCGGAAGATGGTGTTCTTGATGTTCGCGTTCGAAAGCACGGCCTTGGCGCGGATCACACGGCCGCTCTTGGCGACGATGCCGCAGGCGACTTTTTTGCCGTCGCGCTCTTCCACGAGGATGCGGTCAACGAGCACCTTTTTGCGCAGCTCGACGCCGTTCTTCTTGAGTTCGTCCACCATCTTTTCGATGAGCAGGTCGGAGCCGCCCTGGAAGGTGAAGACGCCCGCGCCCATGAAGTTGGAAAACACGATGCCGAAGGTGATTGCCGGATCGTCGAAGGTGGATCCGTTCGCGTATGAGATCGGCTCCATCAGCAGCCGGTGCACATCGGCGCGCCCCGGGAAGAACCGCTCGAACATCTGCCCCGTGGTCTCGGGGTTGTTGTCGTAGTAATTCATCGCCCGCAGGTAGTCGTAGAACGCCTCGACCTGCTCGCGAGGCAGCTTGAACTGCTCGACGAGGACTCGCGTGTAGTCTTCGCGGGTAAACGTCGTCCACCCGTCCATCTGCGGATTCACGAAACGCACGTCCTTGAGCTGGTGGATCGAGTCGGCGATCTCCTTCGTCCAGTAGCGTCGGCAACTCTTGATCATACCACTCGGGAACCCGTGGAGAGAGATGTCAAAGATGTGACCGCCCTTGCGCGTGAACCACGTGGCGAGGCCGCCGTATTGGTAGTGGTGTTCGAGGAGGAGGACCTTGTGGCCGGCTTTCGCAAGCACGTTTGCGCCGGTGAGTCCGCCCAGGCCGGAGCCAATCACGATCACGTCGTATTCATCTGCGACACCTTTAAGCCAGTCGTAAGCCATGCGGGTAAAGTGAATGAGTGAAGGCGCGAAGTCCGCAGGCGCAAGGGGTTTTAGTAGATAGTGATTCGCCTCTAATAACTAGCCACCGCCCTCCATCTTCCGGGCTACTATCGGCTAGCCACCGCCCGCACCCGCTCCAGGTCAGTCCCCATCACCAGCCACCGCCCCTCCCGCCGCACGACGCCCGTCACCTCCACCGGCTCGGCCACGCGCGCCAGCAGCCCCGCCGCCTCGCCCGCCGGCACCCGCAGCGCCACATGGATCTCGTGCCCCGCCTGGTCGCGCACCACCAACACCGGCGTGATGCCTCCTCGCAGACACAGAATCGCGCACGCCCGGTGCAGCCGCCCCTCGCCCGGATTCATCACCCCAAAGTAACACTTCGGATCCACGATCTCCCCGCGCAACGTAAACTCCCCCAGCGCCGTCCCGCCGACGCCCGCCCCCAACGCGCCGGCCCCATCCGCCTTCACGCTCCCCGGGACCACCTCCAGCACCTCGCCGCCGTCCCGCGCGATCCGCGTCGCCTCGACGGCGACGACCTTCCCCTCTGCCGCGCAGACCTCCAGCGGCGCTCCGTGCTTCCCCGGCCCGACCAGCAGGTAATCAACTTCCCCCGCCGACAGCCTTGGCACCCCGGCGCACACCACCGTGCCGCGATACACCTTCGGATGCCCGTATTCGAAAATCCCCTCCCCGTAGAACGGCAGCACCACCGCGAACCCCGCGCCCACCGCCAGCGCCCCCGCGATCAGCCCCGCCACCACCCGCCGCGTGAAACGCCCCGTCGCCGCCGGCGATTTTGCCAGATACCCCACATAAAACTCCTCGTCGGGCTTCATGACGCGATGAGGGCCGGTTCTACCCGCGTGCCCGCCGGCAGCGGCTTGGGATGCAGCCATACGCGCCCGTTGCGCACGGCCACCCGGAAAGTCGGGATCTTCTCCGTAAAAGGCGGCGGCGAAGAACCCGTGTCCGGCAAGTATTGGTAGCCGTGCCACGGACACGTGATGCAGCCGTCGATCACCCTCCCCTCGCCCAGCGGCCCGTTCTGGTGCTGGCACACCGCCGACACCGCGCTGATCCGCCCGTTGTAGCGGAAGATCGCCACGCGCTCGCCCGAGGCCACCACCACCTTGGCGCGGTTCTCCGGGATGTCGCCCGCCGGCCCCGCGTCGATCCAGCCATCCCCGGCCGGCGCCGGCTGCGTCCCGTCCACGACCGCCCCGCGCCCCGCCGCCAGCAGATGTAGGCCCACCACCACGACCGCCCCGGCCGCCACGATCCCCAGGACAACTCCCCCCTGCGGCGACTGCCCCGCGCCCAGCGCCACATGCGCCACCAGCAGCGCATACGCCGCATACACCAGCATGTGCAGCGCCTTCCACACCGGCGCCGTCAGGTTCGCCAGCCAGAAGTCATGGCTTGTCGCCGCCATCAGCACCAGAATCACCAACGCGAAAAACCCGAAGACCTGGAAAGGAAACCCCGCCCCCCGCGCCCAGTTCCCCTCGCCCGCCAGCACATTGGCCAGCGGATCGACCACCCCCAGCGCATGAAACTGGATAACCGCCACCGCCGCGTGCCCCGCCGCCAGCACGCCCAACGTCACCCCCAGATGCCGCCGGTTGTAGAGCAGCGGCAGGAAACGCCGGTCTAGCCGCGCCAGCGGCCCGATGCACAGGATCACATGCAGCAGCACAAACGCCGCCGACCCCAGCGCGCGGATGAGCAACGTCTCCGGCGTGGCCCCGCCGTGCAGCCACGCCCCCACCCCGCAGAACACCGCCAGATACCCCGCCACGCCCCCCGCCAGCACCCCGTCGTAAAGCTTCTTCTGCCGGTTCCAACCCACCGCCTGATAACCCACGCTCATCGTTTGCCCTCCGCGTCCACAGGCATCGCCTTCGGCTTCTCCGGCAATAAAACCGCCGGAATCACCTCCATCGTCGCCGGTGCCTGCCGCTCCCGCCAGGCGGACACCCACACCACTGGGATCAAGACCGCCAACACCAGAAAAACCACCCGATGCACGCGCCGTTGCGGACGAATCATGACACGTCCTCCCCGTGTGACGCCGCCCGATGCGGATTGCGCTCCGCGCGCGGATGCCCGCGCCCGGCCAGTGCCGCCCTCAGCAGAAACGGCCACAGCAAGACGAGCCCCGGCGTGATCAACAGCCTAAACCCCCACGCCCCACGCGCGGCGGTGGCGTCCACTCGGCGCAGCCCGCCCGCCTGCAACCACAGCGCGACGCCTGCGCCCACGATCAGGTAGCAATAGAAAACGCGGGCGATCCCGCTGGCGATTTCGAGCGTCATACCGATTATGTGAGAGAGAGCTTCACGGTAATTATTACTGCCACAACGCGAAAAGTGGCCCCGCCGCTTGGCTAGAAGCTAACGGTTCCCGGCTTTTACCTCATTCCCCAAAACCATCGTTGCGCCTGTCGTCGTGTTTTCGCTTCCTGTTTTTACCTCATGTTCGAACAAGCCTTTAAAAACATCGACGACGTCCTCTGGAAGGATGCCGGTTGCACCAGTGAACTCGATTACACCGAACAGACCTCCTGGCTCCTCTTCCTCAAATACCTCGACGCCCTCGAAAACGACAAGGCCACCGAAGCCGCCCTCGACGGCAAAAAATACGCCCACATCCTCGATAAACCCTACCGCTGGGAATCGTGGGCCGCGCCCAAGGGCAAAGACGGCAAGATCGACCACAACACCGCCCGGACTGGCGACGACCTCATCCAGTTCGTCAACGCCAAGCTCTTCCCCCACCTGCAAGGTTTTAAGGCCAAGGCCACCGGCCCCAACACCATCGAATACAAGATCGGCGAGATCTTTAGTGAGATCAAAAATCGCATCCAGAGCGGCTACAACCTGCGCGAGATCATCGACCACATCGACGAACTCCGCTTCGCCTCCCAGACCGAGAAGCACGAGCTCTCCCATCTCTACGAGGCCAAGATCAAAAACATGGGCAACGCCGGTCGCAACGGCGGCGAATACTACACCCCGCGCCC
>JANXRL010000035.1 GCA_025352985.1 Verrucomicrobiota bacterium | reverse complement strand
GGCGTCCTCGTGGATAAAATATTCCATTTCCATCTGCTCGAACTCGCGGGAGCGGAAGACGAAGTTGCGCGGAGTGATTTCGTTGCGGAAGGATTTGCCGGTTTGGGCGATGCCGAAGGGCAGCTTCACGCGGCCGGTGTCCACGACGTTCTTGAAATCGACGAACATGCCCTGCGCGGTCTCGGGGCGGAGGTAGGCGACGGAGGAGGCGTCGGTCATGGCGCCGACGTTCGTCTGGAACATCATGTTGAAGGCGCGGGGCGGGGTGAGGTCGGGGTTGCCGGTGGCGGGCGAGGGGATTTTCGTGACCTCGTCGGCGGTGGCTTCGGTGAAGTCGCGGATTTGCACGGGTGCTAGGGTGCCGGTGATGGCCTTCTTGCGCTTAAAGAGTTCGGCGGCGGCTTGGAGTTCCTCGGCGGTCTTTTCGCTTTCGAGGGCGGAGACGTAACCGTGCGTGACACCGTCGATGACCACGGGGGCAAAGAAGAGCTGGTCGGCGCGGTAGCGGTTTTTGGAGACTTTGCAGTCCACGAGGGGGTCGGAAAAGCCGGCGACGTGGCCGGAGGCTTCCCAGACTTTCGGGTGCATGATGATGGACGTCTCGATGCCGACGATGTCGTCACGGCGGCGGACCATGTCGTTCCACCAGCAGTCGCGGATGTTTTTCTTGAGCTCGACGCCCATGGGGCCGTAGTCGAAAAAGCCGTTGAGGCCGCCGTAGATTTCCGACGACTGGAAGACGAAGCCGCGGCGTTTCGCGAGGGAGACGACGGCTTCCATGAGGTTCGAGGACTCGGGCTGCGTGGACATAAGGGTGGTGAATTAGCCGAACGCCCCCGCCCGGGTCAACGCCGCGGTGCGACCGGAAGGCTGAGGAGTTTTTGGTCCCATCCAAATTAGCTCGGTCAATCAGCCAGCGGTCGGCTGTTGTTCCTTCAAGTGGGTCATAAAAGCTGCGACTTCGGAGGAGATTTTCTCCAGGCCTTCGTGTGCGGACGGGATTTTAACACTGGCATCCCGACCCGCGTGAAAGGCATGCCAAGAGGAGAGTCCGTCTTTGCGGTTTTTGCCTCCGACATGGCGACCGAATCCATCGAGCACCGTGTTCCATAAAGGAGTGCTGGCTTGGATAAGAAGGCTTTCACACAGGCCGATCCATGTTTCCTCCACAACGAGGTAGCGGCAGGTGAAGTCTTCCACTTTCAGATTGGCGGAGTGATTGATGGAACCGGCGTGTTCGTTGAGGCGCGAGCGCAGTTTGCCCGATTCGTGACTGGCCTTTGGGTCGATTCCTTTCCGTGAGCCCTCGGGCAGGGCCTTGCCCACGTAGATGGGGATTATGGGCAGCGGACGATTCAGTGTTGCCAATATCTTGTAGGGCTTGAAATCGCCGGATTAATATAGCGCGCAGATGCCCGCACCCTTGAACTTGGACAACTGGTTCAGTGGAGCCAGAGGGCACCGGCTCAAGGCGAGCCCGATGCTTTCACCGAGATTTTGTTTGTCCAGCGGATTAAAGGCGGGCGGGTTCGACATGGGGTTGGATAACGGTGGCGATGGAGCTGGCGACCACGCGGGCGAGTTCGACGGGGACGGCATTTCCCAGTTGGCGCATGCTTTCGGTCCACGAGCCCGGGAAAGTCCAGTCGTTGGGAAATGTCTGTATGCGCGCGGATTCCCGGATGCTGAAATAGCGCAGGCGGTCGTCCGGGTAGCGCAGCATGTTTTCGCCGCCGGGCACGCCGTGGTCGCCGGCCTTCAGGGCTTTGGACGGCTCGTCCAGGGGGCTTCCGGTGTGGCCCGGATAAGCGCGTGCGCCGAGTTGCAAAACGTGATTATTGCGACCGGAAGCGGTGGGCTCGCCCAACCCGCGCAACGCGTCGCGCACCGTGCGCCAACGGGCTTTTGGCTCGATCAGCGGCGTTTCGAGTTCGCGAGGCAGTCGAGGCGGCGGAGTCGGGCGGGCAATGTGGTGTTCGCGCCAATAATCGCTGGTGATCCATTTGGCGCGGGCAAGCTCGTCGCCGCTGTGCGTGGGAGTCGGAAAACACCAGCGTGCGTTCAGATCGTTGCGGAAGCCGACGAAAAACACCCGGTGACGATGCTGCGGGACTCCATAGTCGGCGGCATCCGCCAAGTTGATGGTGACCTGGTAAGAAGGGCCTTGTTCGCGTCGGCGGGACGTGTGGTGACGTTCCAAGCGCTGAAGATTCACCTCCCATGACAGATTTTGGGAGACGGGAAATTCCGGATAGGTGAGTTGGAGTCGGATAAATTCGACGTAATTCCTAAACGCGGGGCGGAGAAGTCCCCGCACGTTTTCAAACATGAAGGCATGCGGCCTTAGTTCGCGCACAGCGCGCACGGCTTGCGGGAACATATCCCGGTGATCGTCGTAACCATTGGCCTTGCCGCCCATCGAGAACGGTTGGCAGGGAGGGCCGCCTGCAACGACGTGAACTGGACCGAGGCTGGCGAAGTCGATCTCGCGCACATCGGACTCCATGACTCGCCAGTTGGGACGATTAGCCCGCAAGGTGGTGCAGGCGTCTTGATTACGCTCAACGAGCGCAGTGGCTGTAAATCCCGCCTGTTCAAGGCCCAGGGCGAGCCCGCCCGCTCCTGAGAATAACTCAAGCGTGTTCATTTCATTTATCGTTGAAAAGCGAACCGGGGTGTCAAACTAGGAAGCCGAGCTAAAGCCAATGTTGGCGTAACCGATTCTATAAAATATTCCCCATCAAAATAAGTGCATGAACAAAAGCTTCCGGTAGGGATATGCTTGGTGAAAATGCCCGTTGCCACTTTTAAAAGTCCGCAGCCGACCGCGCAGAGGAGATGGAACCTGTGCGGCGCGTAAAAGTCACAGGCGAGGAAACCTTCTTTCCCCATGAAACAACATATCCTCTCCTCCAAAGTCATGCTTTGCGCCCTGTGCGTCGCGCTGGGCGCGGGCAGCCTGGCCGTTTACGCCGAAAACAGCAGGCCGACCAGGCTGCCGATGAAGCTGCAGCTCGACGCCAAGCCCATCGACCGCGACGCGGCCAACCGCGTGAGCTTCTCCCCCGTCGTGAAAAAAACCGCGCCGAGCGTCGTGTATGTTTTCTCTAGCAAGAAGGTCAAAAACCCGGTCGCGCAGAATCCGTTTTTCAACGACCCGATGTTCCGCCGGTTTTTCGGCGTGCCGGATGATTCCGACGGCGGCAACAACGTGAGTCCGCGTCAGCCCAGCCAGTCGGTGCAGCAGAGCTTGGGCTCCGGCGTGATCATCACGGCTGACGGCTACATCCTCACCAACAACCACGTCGTGGAAGGCGCCGACGAGGTGAAGATCGCCTTCGGTGAGCCTCGCAAGGAGTTCAAGGCCGAGGTCGTGGGCCGCGATTCCAAGGTGGACATCGCCGTGCTGAAAATCGACGCCAGCGGCCTGCCCGCCGCCACACTGGGCGATAGCGACCAGCTTGAAGTCGGCGACACCGTGCTGGCCATCGGAAATCCCTTCGGCATCGGCCTCACCGTGACGCATGGCATCGTGAGCGCGGTCGGCCGCGGCGGCCTCGGCATCGAAGACTACGAGGATTTTATCCAGACCGACGCGCCCATCAACCCGGGCAACTCCGGCGGCGCGTTGCTCGACACGCAGGGCCGCGTCATCGGCATCAACACCGCGATCCTCAGCCGCAGCGGTGGTTTTAACGGCGTGGGCTTTGCCATTCCCGTAAACCTCGCGCGCTCCATCGCCGAGCAGCTCGTGAAGACCGGACGCGTTGAGCGCGGCTTCATGGGCGTGAACACGCAGCCGGTGTCCGCCGATCTCGCCACGGAGTTTGGCGTCAACCATGGCGCGCTCGTGACCGATGTGACGCCCGACAGCCCGGCGGACAAGGCCGGTTTCAAGAGCGGTGACGTGATCGTGAAAGTTGACGACACCTCCATCGAGGATCCGCGTCGCCTCGCGCTCGCCATCAGCCGACTCGCGCCCGGCACCGAGGTGAAGATCACCTTTGTGCGCAACGGCAAGACTGACACGGCGAAGGTCGCGCTCGCCAGCCTCCCCTCGCAGTCGCTCGCCGGCGGCACCAACGCCAACGCGAAAGACGACGGCGTGCTCAACGGCGTGACGGTGGGCGACCTCACTTACCAGACGCGCGAGCAGTTCCACATTCCCGACGAGATCAAGGGCGCGCTCGTGACCGACGTGGCGGCGGACAGCGCCTCGGCCCGCGCCGGGTTGCAGGAGGGTGACGTGATCCTGAGCCTCGACCGCAAGCCGGTGAAAAACGCCGACGAGGCGGTGAAGCTTAGCGAGAAAATCAAGGGGCCGAAGGTCACGGTGCGCATCTGGCGCGAAGGTGGCAGCCGCTACCTTGTGGTGGACGAGTCGCCTTGAGCGCGCGCCGGCCGCCGGACATTTGAAAACAAAAAGCCGCCCGTGACCGGGGTCGCGGGCGGCTTTGGCTCTGGAAGCGCGGCGTGTTATGGGGAGGCCGGGGGAGCGGGGGACTGGTCGCCGCCGCCTTGAGGCTTTTTGCCTTTGCCGTCTTTTTTGCCGCCGGGCGGGCGGAGTTCGTCGGCGGTGAGCTGGCCGTCGCCGTTTTTATCGAGAGCTTTGAGGGCGGCGGGAGCGTTGGCGATTTCGTCGGCGTCGATCACGCCGTCGTGATTCGTGTCGAAGAGATGCAGCAGTGGATGCGGCGGGCGCCGCTGGCCGTCGGCGGATTGGCCGGGGGGGCGGGCCTTCGGGTTTGTTGGAATCTTCCGCGAAGGAAAGCGACGAGGCTGTGAGCAGCAACGCGCCGGAGAGGACGAGGTATTTTGTTTTCATGGTTGTGAACGTTGGGTTCAGGGTAAGAGACGCCCTTTTTGTAAAGCAGAGGTCTGGGTTACGCGGAGAATTGTTAAGCCAGCGTAAAGCCAGGGGTGAGCCTGCGCCAACTCCCGCCTTGCGCGTGGCGGGCGCTCGGATGCAGTGGGAGTCATGAAAGTCATGTTTACGCCCAAAGAATACGCCCGGCTGCTGGAGCTCGCGCATCTCGGCATGCAGGTGATCGCCGGCCATCAGGGTTACGAGACGCCGGCGGCGCAGCGCTACGCGGAGATCGAGCAGAAGCTTTTCGACCTGGCCACGCCGCTGGGCTGCGCGGACTTCGTGACCGTTGGCAGCGACGGGCGACTGGTGCCGTCGGAAAAGATCCTGGAGGACGAGCGTCTCGCGAAGATCGCCGGCGACCACAACAACGACGTGTTCTGGCACGAGTTGGTGGCGCGTCTCGCCGACCGCGATCTCGCAACCGCGCAGGCCAAGCAGTCGCTCTCGGGGCTGGGCGGGCCGCCCATCGACGCCGACGGGCGTCTGCGCGAGATCGAGGATGCCTACTGGGACGAGTTCGAGAAGAACGATCTCGCCAACGTGATCCTGCTGCGCGGCGGCCGGGGTTGAGTCGGTGAATTCTGGCGCGGGCGGTTGCGAGGCGCGGGTTTCCCGCTACGATTTTACGGTCATGAAAAAACTCCTTCTTACCCTTGCCGCCTCGTGCGTTGTCCTAGTTTCCGCCGCCTTAGCCGGATCGTCCAAATATGCGGACATTTCCCTGCCCGACCTCAAGGCCGCCATCGCTTCGGGCAAAGTCGCCATCATCGATGTCAACGGCTCCGATTCCTACAAGGACGGCCACATTCCCGGCGCGATCGATTTTGACGCCAACTCCGCCAAGCTCGCTTCGCTGCTCCCCGCCGACAAGTCGGCGCTGGTCGTCGCCTACTGCGGCAACCCCCACTGCAGCGCCTACCGCGAAGGCGCCGAGGCCGCAGAGAAGCTGGGCTATACGAACGTGAAACATTTCGCCCCCGGCATCCAAGGCTGGAAAAAATCCGGCGAAGCCACCGAAAAGTAAGCGCGTCGCGCTCAGGGCGCCGGGACGATGACGACGGAACCCGCGCGGGTGCCGTTGCCTGAGCCGGTGAGGCCGGGAAGAATGAAGAAGCCCGCGCCAAGGTCGTCCTGCAGGAGGAATACGCCGGAGAACTTTTCGCTGCGCTTGAGCGCGGTGCCTGCCTTGAGGGGATTGGGATCGGTGAGCGTGAACGTGCCGGTGAAGGTGCCGGCGGCGGCGTTGACGGTCAGTTTGAGCGTGGTGGGATTGACTGTCGGCGTGACGACCTTGTTCTGGCTGGCGAGCGTGAAGGCGAAGGGCGAGAGGTTGGAAGCCTGCACACCTAGGTTCACGCCGGTGCCGCCGAACTCGAGTTCAACGTTGCGGGCCGCGACGGGCAGGCCGAGGAGCAGCGAACCGCCCGCAGGCGCGGTGTAAAGGCCTCCGTGAACGGTGAGAGCGAGCGGGCCGAAGCCTGCGGCGTTGGCATAAAGCGCGGAGGCCGTCGCGCCGCGCAGCCACGATACCGTGCCGCCCATGGAGGCGTAGGGTTTGCTGTTTATCGGCAGCGCGAGAAGGCCGAGGAAGGAACCCGCCGGGGTTTTGACAGGGGCGAAAAGGGGCGCGATGCCGCCCGTCGAGATAAGGGTGGAGCCCGTCAGCGCGGCGGTGCCGTCGGCGGGTTGCAGGGTCCAGGTCACGGCGCCGGCGGGTGTTATGGCGAGCGTGCCGGTGGTGTAGCCGGCGGGCCAGCCGGAGCCTAGGGGATTTTCCAAGGCGAAGGTGTAGCGGCCCGCGTAGGTGGTCGCGGTCGCGGCTTTGCGCCAGGCTGCGACGGGCACGGTGGAGTTGAGGGCGCCGGTGGCGCCGGTGTCGTCCAGCGGGATGGACAGAGTGAGCGGAAGCAAGGAAAGGCCCTTGCGCGCGATCGTGATGCTGGCGGTGGCAGGCGCGCCCGCCGCGCCGTCGAGGATGCCGGTGAAGGCGTAGGTGGTGGCGCCCAAGGTAAGCTTGCCGGTGAGCTGGCCGCTGGTCGTGGTGGTGAACGTGAACGTGCCGCCGAGGTTTTGGTTAAGCGTCGCGTCGCGTGCGACCGTGCCGTTGAAAACGCCGACGAGGGCGGCGGGCAGCGGGGCGATGACGAGAGTGATGTTGACGGTGGTGATCAGGCCGAAGGCGTCGGTGGCGGTGAGGACGACGGGAAAAGTTCCCGACGCAGAGGCCCGGCCGGTAAGGGCGCCGGTCGTTGGGTTGTAGGCGACGCCGTTCGGCAGGCCAGAGTAACGGTAGGCGTAGGGGCCGTTGTCGGTCACCAACGGAAGCGCCACCGCGGCGCCGAGGCGGCTTTCAAAGGAGGAAGGCGCGTTCACGACGGGAGCGGTGCGCGCGTTGAACGTGATCGCGCCGACGGGCAGCGCGTTGCCGTTGAACATCGCCTGCACGGTATAAGTGCCGTTGTCGGACGGGGTGATGCCGGAGATCGCGAGCGTGGCGGTGTCGGCGCCTGAAACGCGGCCGGAGTTGGCGAGCGGCGAGCCATTGAATGACCACTGGAACGTATCGACGGGGCCGGCGGCGACGAGGGGCGTGGTGAAGGCGGTGCCGGCATTGGCGGACTGCGTTTGGGCGGCGGGGTTGTAAACGACGACCTTGGCGGCGTCGGTGGTCACGGTGCCCGCGAGGTTTGAGAGGGTGCAGGTGTAGGTGCCGGCTTGGGCGAGCGTGACGGTAGGCAAACTTAGGGTCGCGCCGGTGGCACCGGAAACCGGGCTGCCGTTGCGGAACCATTGGTAGGAGAAGTTGGCGTCGTTGCCGGCGGTCGTAAGCGTGACGGGGGAGCCTTGCGCGGCGGCGGCGCCCAGCGGTTGGAGCGTGACGGCGGGAGGCGTCAGCGCGACGCCATGGACCTTGAGCGTGGCGGAAACGAATTGACCGGTGTCGCCCTTGGCGGCGTCGCGCACCGAGAGCGTCCAAGTGCCTTTGGATGCTTCGCCCCAGTGCCGCACACTGGAAAACGTCCAGTTATTGTAGTCGGCGCCGTGGTCCTTTGAAGTGGACGATGCGAGCGTGCTCACGCTGCCGGAGGGCGAGGTGAGCTTGATCTCAACATCGCCGCGATAACCGTGGACGATGCTGATGGTGAGTTCGACGTGCTCGACGCGCAGGTTGTCGTCTGCGCCGAGCTCGAACGGGATGGCGATGGCGGTGCCGGCATCGGGAATGGTAACGGGCGGGCCCGCGTAGTCGTGGGTAATGACCGTCTCGGTGCCGAGGGGGGGCCAAATTTTAGCGAGGTCGGTGGCGGCTTTGGCGTTGATGAGCCCGCCGCCGAAATACGTGTGATGTTTGATCAACGGCAGGTCTGGTCGGCCGCCGTCGCGGGTCACCCAGTCGGGGTCAGTGGGCTGGATTTTGGTGGAGGAGCGCAGGAGGATTTCTTTCACGTCGCGCCAGCCGAGGTTGGGGTTGGCTTCGAGGATGAGGGCGATGACGCCGGCGGCGATGGGAGTGGCGGCAGAGGTGCCGGCGAAAGTCTCGGTGTAATTGGCGTCGCTCAATTCGCCCGGCGTGCTGCCGGTGTTGTAGCCGTTTTTGCCGACGAGGTCGGTGGTGATGATGCCGATGGACGAGTCGCCGGGGGCGCAGGCCACGAGGTGCGCGCCTCCTTCGCTAAAGGTGGCTGAGGAGCCTTTGTTGGTGACGGCGCCGATGGCGATGACGTGGAGATTGGAGGAGTAGGCGTCCTTGCTGCCTTGGTCGCCGTTTTCCTTTCCGTTGCCAGAGGCCCAGACGTAAATCGTGCCGAGGCCGCCGCGACCGGTGGCGGTGCCGTCGGCGACGGCGCTGAGCCAGAGGGCCCCGGCGTCGCCGAGAACCCACGGGGTGTCGTCGGCGGGCCCCCAACTGTTGCTCTTGATCTGGATGGTGTCGTTTTTCCAGGCCATCGCGGCGGCGTCGTCCTGATCGGTCTCGGGTAGGGCGATGAGGCGCAGGCCGTAGAGCGTGGATTCGGGTGCGGCGCCGACGACGCCGAGGCCGTTGTCGCGGGCGGCGGCGAGCCCGGCGCAGGCGGTGCCGTGGTAATCCTGGGTCACGTCAGGCGAGGGGTTGGTGTCGCCGCCGTTCCAGTCGAAATTGCCGGATGCCGCGACGTTGGGCGCGAGATCGGGGTGGGATATCTGCAGGCCGTCATCGACGATGCCGATGTTAACGCCGGCGCCATCGAGCTTGGGCCAGATGGGCGTGACGTTGATGTCGATGCCGGCGACGCCGCTTTGCTGGCCGATGTTTTTGAGGTGCCACTGTTGCGGGAAAAGCGTGTCGGGCGGCGTAGCCAGGGTCTTTTTGGAACGCTGGCTGGCGAGTAGAGGCGAGGCGGAGGAGACGCCGGGAAGTTTGGCGAGGAGCGCGGCGACGCGGAGGGATTCGGAGGGATTGCCGGGAACTACGACGACGGCGTGGCCGGGCGCGTAGGAAGGCGTTTCCCAGGCGGTGAGCCCGAGCGAGGCGGCGGCGGCCTGCACGGCGGGGAGATTTTTTGTCTCAATGTGGACCTTCATCGTCACGATGTGGCGGCTGCTTTCGTCGCGAGGCCCTGTGAGGGGGTAGAGGATGAGCTGGGGCTGCGTGCCGGTTTGTGCGGCGAGCGAGCGCGCGGCGGTCAGCAGCGCAGGCAGATCGGGCTGCACGGGCAGGTGATGAATGCGCTGCGCTCCCGGGCCGGCGGGAACGTAAAGTTCATCGAGTGCGATGGCGTAGGTGGTGGCGGAGGCTCCGTCGCGGAACGTCCACACGGTGCCCGCCGGAAGCGTGGCAGGGTCGAGGTGCGCACGCTTGGTGGGTTTGTTTTGCGTGGAGGCCGGGGTGGCGGCCATCGGGAGAAATCGGCCGGGGCGGGGAACGAGGAGCCAGAGGCCGGCGAGCACGAGAACCACCAGAAGAACCTTGGCCGATAATTTTGGAGCGCGCACGGAAAGCGGGGAGGTTTAAATAGAATGCCTAATTTAACCGCCGCTGCAAGCTGGCGGTAGGCGACTCAGGCGAGCAGCCGTTCGCACAGCGCGAGCAGGCGTGTGCGTAGCGGCTGGCTGCGCTCGGCGAAGGCGCGCTGGTGGCGTTCGTAGTCGGCGCGGCCTTCCGATGTCTCGATTGTAATCGGCGCGAAGCCCAGCGCGCGCAAGTCATAGGGGCTGGCGCACATGTCCGCCTCGCGGATGTCGCGGGCGAGCGCGAAGCTGTCGGCGATCAATTCGGCGGGCGTGAACGGCGCGAGTTTGAACGCCCATTTGTAGAGATCCATGTTGGCGTGGAGGCAACCGCGCTGCTCGTTTTCGAGCGAGGTTTCTCGCGCGGGCTGCATGCGGTTGAGCGGTTTCGCGGGGGCCGTGAAAAACCGGAACGCGTCGAAGTGCGTGCAGCGCACCGGCTGGCTTTCGACGATGCGGGCGAGCTCGTCGGGCGGGAAGCGCAGCGGCCAGGCGTTGTGGCGGATCTCGTCGGGCGTCTGCCGATATGCCATCGCCCATTCGTGGAGGCCGAAGCAGCCGAAGGCGGGCGGGCGCGTCGCGGTCGCCGCGAGCAGGTCGCGCAGCCAGACAAGCGAGTCGCGGCGTTTGGCGGGAAACGCCGCCGGGTCAACGCCCACACCGTCGGGCGTCTCGCGGTATTCCGGCCAGCGTAGAAACTCGCGCGCACCTACGCCGGCGAGGACGACGTCCGGTCCCGGATGCCACTGGCGCAGCCACGCGGGGCGGAAGGCGTAGTAGCTGAAAAGAAAATCGTAGACGGGATGTTTCTCACCGCACGCCGCGCGCGTCTGATGCGGATCGGTCCATGCGCGCACGCGGGTTTCATGGGCGTGCTGGCGGGCGCGCCAGTTGTGCTCGGCGAGGACAACGGCGTTGAGCGGGGGCGTTGGGCCGGGAAGCGGCATCATGCGGGCAACGCGAGGAGCAGGCGGCGCACACCTTCGATGGGCGGCTCCGTGAGGGGGCGAAGGTTGAGAGAGGAGCGCGTCGCGAGGGTCTTCTGCGCGGCGGGGTGGCAGAGGATGGGGCCGCTGACGGCGGCGCGCAGGTTGTCGAGATTCCAACCGGCGAAGAGTTTGGTCGTCACGTCTTCGGCAAGTTTCAACAACTCGGTGCAGGACTCCGTGACGATGAGCTGGGCGGTCGGATCGCCTTCGGCGGCGAGGCGGAGCAGTGCCGGGGCAAGCGCGGCGATCTGGCGGTTGGGCTCGGCGTGTTTGTAGAAAAAGCGCGTGATGTCGTTGACGCGCGAGAGGCCAGTGTGGTCGCGCACGAGGGTCGAGAGGCTGGTGGTGAGCTGCCAGCCTTGGAGCTCCAGCAAGGCGCGGCTTATGGTGCGGCGGCCGAGGTCGTAGCCGCTGCCGGGATCGCCGAAGCGCCAGCCGGTGCCGCCGGCGTAGTGGAAGGCGCCGTCGGGCGACTGGGCGGCGATGAACGAGCCGGTGCCGCCGTGGAGGACGAGGCCGGGTTGTCCGCCGGTGGCGAGCGCGAGCACGGGGCGGGAATCGTCGAGGGCGGTGACGCGCCCGTAGGTGCCGGTGTCGGAGAGATCGGCGGCGGTTTCGCGCCAGAATTCGGGTGCGCCGGCCATGCAGAGGAGGGTATGCGTGACGGCACCGGGCGGTTGCGCGACGAGGAGCGTGCGCAGCGCGATGTCGAGCACTTCGCGGGCGGTTTCGGGGCCGGCGATGCTCGGGTTGCAGCCGGTGGCGGTATGGCGGGTCAACACGACGCCGGTGTCGTCAATGAGGACGAGCTCGGTCTTGGTGCCGCCGCCATCAACGCCGATTTTCATTTTTGGAAACGGAAGGGAAAATTATCTGGAACTCAGGAAATCAGGAACGGAGTCGGGAAAAGGGCAGAAGAAAAGATTTCGGTTTGATTCCTGATTTCCTGAGTTCCAGATGAAAAATTTATCACCCGATCAACTTGCTCAGGCGGGTGCGGTATTTTTGGGAGAGCTCGATGTTGGCCTCCATGCCGCCGGGGAGATTTTGGCTGCGCACGAGCGGGAGGTCGTGGCCGTGGTCGCGCAACCATTCGAGGACGCCGAGCTTGAGCAGGTTGAGCAGTGTGCAGCCGATGAGCGTCGATGTCGGGCCGGCGAACTGGCCGGGGGCGACCTCGGTGATCGCGTCGCCGGTGACGCCGAGGTTGTCCAGGGTGTAGTCGGCGATGGCGTGGAGGTTTTTGCCGCCGGGGTGAACGGTCTTCGTGGTCGTGCTCATAGCGAGCGAGGTGAGGCCGACGACGTTGAGGCCTTTTTGTTTCGCGTAGAGTGCGACCTCGATGGGCGAGGCGTTTTTGCCGGAGTTGGAGATGACGATGATCGTCTCGCCGGCGCGCAGGCCGTAGTGGTGGTCGTGGCGCTGGGCGAGGCGGGTGCCGTAGCCGACGATGTTTTCGGAAAAACCGTAGCCGGGATCGAAGAGGCCGGTGACGGGCATGAGGCCGCCGGCGCGACCGATGATCTCGCGGGCGATCATCTCGGAGTGGCCGCTGCCGAAGGTGTGGAGCACGCCGCCCGAGGCGATGGACTGGCCGATGATCGGCGCGAGGGAGGCGAGAGTGGCGGCGTTTTTTTCGTGCGCGCGGGCGAGCAGTTCCGTGGCGGAGGCGAAGTAGGAATCGGCGAGGGACATGGAGGATTTTTATCCGGCTCGCGGTTGAAACGCGAGGCGGCTCAATAGAAAAAGGTGAGGCTGACGGACCCGAAGACGGAGCGGTTTTCCTGGCCGTAGAATTCCTTCGTGCGGTAGGCCTGCGCGTAGGTGAATTGCCAGTGTCTGGTGCCGACGCCGATGCCGGTGTAGAGGTCGGCCACGAGCGGGCGTTTGTCCACTGAGGGGCTGTCCTCAAAGGTGTTTCCGTCGAGCGTGATGTCGCGGGCCACGGCGCGGCCGTCGGCGGCGGCGAAGAGGAACACGCTCAGGTGCTGGCGGACGAGGGCGTTTGAATCGCCGGAGGCGCGGATGAGGTTGCTGCCGAAGTCGGCGGGCAGGCAATAGCCGGCGCGCACCTCGGCGCCGGCGTTGGCGTAGGTGAAGATG
>JANXRL010000071.1 GCA_025352985.1 Verrucomicrobiota bacterium | reverse complement strand
TGCCGAGGTAGGGCACGATGTTGAGCACGCCTACGAAAAGGCCGATGAAGAGGCCGAATTTCAGGCCGACGAGAGTGAAGCCGAGGGCGAGGAGCGCGCCCATGATGAGGCCGATGAGGAGCTGGCCGCGGAAGAAAGATTCGACGATGCCGATGAACTCGCGGACGAGGAAGACGAGGTCCTGGCGGAGGTCGGCCTTGAGGAAGGGGAGGTGATTGGGGAGGTTTTTGGTCGGGTCGCCGCTGGAGAGGAGGAAGAAGAAAAGATAAACGGGAATGATAGCGACGTGGGCGGCGAAGGCACCGACGCCGAGGAGGCCGCCGCCAGCGGCTTTGAGCGAAGGGATCGTGTGCGAGAGGAGCGCGCGGCCCTCGGCGAGGGCGGCCTCGGCGAACTGGCGGATGGAGGGGTTGGCGAGCTGGCGTTTGGCGAGGGTGACCCACTGCGGGTAGTGGGTCTCGATGTAGAGGCCGGCGTTGGTCCAGAGGGTGGGGATGAAGGCGATGAAATCGAGGAGCTGGTCGATGAGCGGCGGGAGCAGCAGGAAGAGGAGTCCGCCGAGGACAAGGGTGACGGTGCCGTAAATAAGAACGACGGCGGTGGGGCGGCGGAGTTTTAAGCGGCGGACGAGCAAATCGACGACGGGGCGGAGAATGAGGGTAAGGACGCCGGCGACGGCGAGGGGCCAGAGGACGCTGGAGAAAAACCCGACGAGCCGTCCGAGGACGATGAAGCTGAGAATGATGAGCGCGGCGGTGCCGCAGACAGCAGCGAGGGTAAGGATGAAACCAATGATGCGGCGCTGGCTTGAGGTGAGGAAGGCGACGTCGGTATGCGAGGACTTAGGCGTGGACTCGTCGGGCATGAGGAGAACGATGGAAGGGAGCGGCTGCGGTTGACGAGAGTGGAAAATGGCGCGGGCGTGGGTGTGCGTGAAGGATGTTCGGAGGGTGACCACGAAACACACGAATTACACGAAAGGCGGATGAGCGGAGCGGGCTCGGCGAATACGGGGAAAAGACAGGGACTTCCGCATAATCGCCCACAAATAAGGTTCCTCGCTGTTTTCAGTGGGTAGATGTCCGAGCCGGCAGAAGTCGCAACGAAGAACGAATCAGCAACCGGTTGCTTTTCAGCAAATAGGGGCAGTTGGTCGTTTGCTCGCCTTTTAGCAACTGCCTCTGAAAGGCCTTTTACCCACTGGAAACAGCGAGGAACCACAAATAAGGCGTTTGAGGCGGATACTTTGACTTAGCATAAGCAAATAGCGGTCTTTCTACAAAAGCGTAGCCAAGGCTTTTTTGACTCGATTCTCGATAACTGCACGGCTCGGCATTCTCATAGACTATCAATAATTTGTTTGCGCCTCCGCTCGTATTCATGAGGGCTCACCGCGTCTTGGAGGAGTAGAGCTTCAAGTAGTTTGAGGCGAGTTGCGATGGTTGCCACTTGCTGGTTGATTTCGCTCTCTGCCGTCTCTTTCAGCAGATTTGGTTTTTGAACCGCGTTCATCACAGTCTCCCGCGGAATTTCGGGAGCTACAGTGTCACTCTTTCCTCGCGGCCGGGGTGGCCCATTTTGTGGTTTCTGAGTTCTGAATTTCATGAATCCAATCAGATGTCCTAGTATCACGTAACACATATAATTTCGTTTTGATGAAACCCCGTGAACCGGTCAGTGCTGCGGCATGGCCAATCGATATAAAGTCACTCTGACGAAGGCAGAACGAGCGCAGCTCACCGAGTTGACGCGCAGCGGGAAATCCACGGCGGCAAAGTTTATCCACGCCCGGGCGTTGTTGTTGTGCGATGCAGGTGAGTGGGGCGAGCCGTGGAAGGTGGCGGATGCGGCGGAGGCGCTGGGGATAACAGCGCGCACCGTCGAGCATCTCAAACAGCGCTTTGTGGAGGAGGGACTGGAGGCGGCGCTGGCGCGCAAGCCGCCGCGCAAACCAAGGGAGGCCACCTTTGACGGCGAGTTTGACGCGCACCTCACCGCCTTGGCGTGCTCGCAAGCACCGGCCGGATATCAGCGATGGACGGTGCGGCTGCTGGCCGACAAACTCGTCGAACTGAAGATCGTGGACACCATCTCGACGATGAGCGTGCAGCGGTCGCTAAAAAAAACGAACTGCGTCCTCACCTGAGCAAATACTGGAAGATCCCGCCCGACGGGGACGCGGCCTTTGTCGCCGCGATGGAGGACGTGCTGGCGGTTTATCGCCTGGCGCACGACCCGCGCTTTCCGGTCATCTGCATGGACGAGTCGAGCAAACAGTTGATCGGCGAAGTGCGTGCGCCGATTCCCGCCGCCCCCGGCCACGGGCAGATCGTCGATCACGAATACGTGCGCCACGGTGTCGCCACGCTGTTTGTGGAAGTCGAGCCGCTGACCGGACGCCGCCATGTCGAGGTGACCGAACGCCGCACCCGGCAGGACTGGGCGCACTTCATCAAAGCCATGCTCGACGAGCGCTACCCGGCCGCGCTCAAGGTGCGTCTGGTCATGGATAATCTCAACACCCACGACTTGGCCTCGCTCTACGAAACCTTTCCGCCCGCCGAGGCCCGTCGCTTGGCCGAACGCCTGGAAATCCATCACACGCCCAAGCACGGCAGTTGGCTGAACATCGCCGAGATCGAACTGAGCGCACTCAGCGGCCAGTGTCTGTCCCGCCGCCTCCCGGACCTCGGCACCATGCGTAGTGAAGTTTCCGCCTGGCTGAAACACCGCAACACGCGCGGCGCCCCCATCCACTGGCGCTTCACCACCGACGACGCCCGGATCAAACTCCTCAGACTTTACACGAAATTATAGATGTTACGGGATACTAGTGCATAGGCTGGAAAACCGACTACGATCAGGAGAAGGAGCCAGGCGAAGAAAGCGTTTACTCCGCCGTTGATGAAAATTCGACCAAAAGAGGTGACGGATACTAACAACGCTCCCCAAGCAGCAAATTTGCGCCCAACATCGCTGGGGCACGCACTATAGTGCTCTGCTGAGATTAGTTTGAATAGAATCATGCCAGTTACGCCGCCGAGAAAGACCGCCGCTCCACCAGCTAAAATCGATTCGGGAATCGCGTCCATTTTGCTCTGCGACGACACTCAACAGAGATGACTGTAATGAAAAGGCGCCACGCCGCAGGTGATCGCGGGGTGGCGCCTGAGTCGAGAGCGGCGTCGAGCCGTGCGGATTAGGCGAGGTCGGTGCGGTCGGCGTTCATCACCTTGTTCCACGCGGCCACGAAATCGCGGACGAACTTCGCCTGCGCGTCGCTCTCGCCATAAACTTCGGCGAGGGCACGAAGCTGCGAGTTCGAGCCGAACACGAGGTCGATGCGGGTGGCGGTCCACTTCACGTCGCCGGTGGCGCGGTCGCAGAGTTCAAACGACTCTTCGGCGGGCGAGGTGGGCTTCACCACGTGGGCCATGGAGAGCAGGTTCACGAAGAAGTCGTTGGTGAGCGTCGCCGGGCGGCTCGTGAAGACGCCGTGCTGGGACTTGCCGTGGTTGGCGTTGAGGACGCGCAGGCCGCCGACGAGCACCGTCATTTCCGGCGCGGTCAGCCCGAGGAGTTGGGCCTTGTCCACGAGGAGCTGTTCGGCCGGGAGGCTGTAACGTGTCTTGAGGTAGTTGCGGAAACCATCGGCGGTCGGCTCGAGCGGGGCGAAGGACGCCACGTCGGTCTGCTCCTGCGAGGCGTCCGTGCGGCCGGGGGCGAACGGCACCGCGATGTCGTGGCCGGCTTGCTTCGCGGCCTGCTCGACGGCAGCGCTGCCGCCGAGGATGATCAGATCGGCGAGGGAAACCTTTTTGCCGCCAGTGGCGCTGGCATTAAACGCCTGCTGGATGCCTTCGAGGGTCTTGAGAACCTTGGCGAGGCGAGCGGGCTGGTTGGCTTCCCAGTCCCTCTGCGGCGCGAGGCGGATGCGCGCGCCATTGGCGCCGCCGCGTTTGTCGGAGCCGCGGTAGGTCGAAGCCGAGGCCCAGGCGGTCGAGACGAGTTCGGAGATGGAAAGGCCCGAGGCGAGGATCTTGGCCTTGAGGCCAGCGATGTCGGTGGCGTCAACGAGCGCGTGGTCGAGCGCGGGAATCGGGTCCTGCCAGATGAGGTCTTCGGCGGGAACTTCCGAGCCGAGATAAAGCGGCTTCGGGCCCATGTCGCGGTGAGTGAGTTTGAACCAGGCGCGGGCGAAGGCGTCGGCGAATTTATCAGGATTCGCGAGGAAGTGGCGGGAAATTTTTTCGTAGGCGGGATCGACGCGCAGGGCGATGTCGGTGGTGAGCATCGTCGGGCGGTGTTTCTTGGAGGTGTCGAAGGCATCGGGCACCGTCGCCGCCGCGTCTTTGGCGACCCATTGGTGCGCGCCGGCCGGGCTCTTCATGAGTTCCCACTCGTGGCCGAGCAGGTTTTCGAAGTAGTTGTTGCTCCATTTGGTCGGCGTAGTGGTCCAGATGACTTCGATGCCGCTGCTGATAGTGTGGGCGCCCTTGCCGCTGCCGTAGCTGTTGGCCCAACCCAAGCCCTGCTCGGCGATGCCGGCGGCCTCGGGTTCGCGGCCGACGTGGTCGGCTGGGGCCGCACCATGGGTCTTCCCGAAGGTGTGACCGCCGGCGATGAGGGCGACGGTTTCCTCGTCATTCATGGCCATGCGCGCGAAGGTTTCACGGATGTCGCGGGCGGAGCCGAGCGGATCGGGCTGGCCGTTCGGGCCCTCGGGATTCACGTAGATCAGGCCCATCTGCACGGCGGCGAGCGGGTTTTCGAGTTCGCGATCACCGGTGTAGCGTTTGTCGCCCAGCCAGGTGGCTTCGGCGCCCCAGTAAACATCCTCCTCGGGCTCCCATACGTCGGCGCGGCCGCCGCCGAAGCCGAAGGTTTTGAAGCCCATCGACTCGAGCGCGCAATTGCCGGTGAGGACCATGAGGTCGGCCCAGGAGATCTTTGCGCCGTATTTTTGCTTGAGCGGCCAGAGGAGGCGGCGGGCTTTGTCGAGGTTGGCGTTGTCGGGCCAACTGTTGAGCGGGGCGAACCGTTGCTGACCGCCGCCGGCGCCGCCGCGACCGTCGGCGGTGCGGTAAGTGCCTGCGCTGTGCCAGGCCATGCGAATGAAGAACGGGCCGTAATGGCCGAAGTCGGCCGGCCACCAGTCCTGCGAATCCGTCATCAACGCGTAGAGATCTTTCTTGAGCGCTTGCAGATCGAGTTTCTTGAACTCCTCCGCGTAGTCGAAGTCCGCGCCCATCGGGTCGGACAGCGCGGAGTTCTGGTGAAGCATTTTCAGGTTAAGCTGATTGGGCCACCAATCGCGATTCGACCTGCCGCCGGCGCTCGTGGGCGTAGGCTTGGGAGTGCTGCCGTGCAGGTGGGGGAACGGACATTTGCCGCCGGTGCTGCCATTTGGATTTTCCATGGGTTTATAAAGTTATGGGCTGTGGAGTAATGGACGGTTGTCCCGAGTGAAACGATGACGACCGCCTAATTGAGGAGAGTGCTGAGCGTGGACGTGAAGTGAGAAGAAAGCACATGCAAATTAAACCAGTTTGCCGGCAACGGGTGAAATACTTTGTTCCTTTCGTCGTAATAGGCACCGCCTATCAGTGGATGCGACGGAGATAGGCCGTGCGGCTAATTATTAAGATTCGCGCATCAGACTGACGCTGGCCTGAGGTGGGCCGTGCGCTCCGCGCGCGGCGGTTTTAATACCAACGTCCGGTGGTATCTGGACGATAGCGAACCACCACTCGCTCACGCTCGCAGCTACGATAAG
>JANXRL010000030.1 GCA_025352985.1 Verrucomicrobiota bacterium | reverse complement strand
TTTTATCCACAAGCCGGCCTGGTTGTTCCTCGACGAATCCACCTCCGCGATGGACGAAACCGCCGAGCACGCGTTCTACCTGAGCCTGCGCGCCACACTGCCCGACATCACCTACCTCACCATCGCGCACCGCAGCACGTTGAAGGCGTTTCACGTCCGTAATTTCGCCATCGTCGCCCAGGAAGACGGCTCGCACCACCTCACCGAAGTCAGCAACGCGATGGCCAACTGGTAGGCCACCTCCGCCCTCTTTCTCGTTCTCTTAATCTTTCTCTTTCGTCAGTTCCGAACCGACCGCACCGGGCCGGAGGAGAAAGATTCCTCCCTCACCTGGCGGTATTGGCCGTCGCTCACACCCAGCTCCACGCCAGCCCCAACACGCCGCTCGCCGCGATCACCACGATCAAGTTCACCTTGAACCGGTGCAGCGCCACGAACGCCGCCGCGCCCACCGCCAGCGCGAACCAGTCCACGCTCGCCCACGTGCCCGCCGGCACGAGCACATGCCAGCCGAACCACACCGCGAGGTTCAGGATCACGCCCACCACGCTGGCTGTCACCGCGCTCAACGCCGCCGTCAGCAACCTCTGCCCGCGCAACTGCTCGATGTGCGGCGCCCCCAGAAAAATCCACAGGAAACACGGCACAAACGTCACCCACGTCGTGATCATCGCGCCCAACGTCGCTGCGACCAGAGGCGACAACGCCCCCGGATGATTCCATCCGCCCATAAACCCCACAAACTGGAGCACCATGATGAGCGGCCCCGGCGTCGTCTCCGCAAACGCCAGCCCGTCGAGCATCTGCGGCGCCGCGAGCCACGCATGTGTCTCCACTGCCTGCTGCGCCACATACGGCAGCACCGCATAAGCTCCTCCAAACGTCACCATCGCCGCCTTGCTGAAAAACAACCCCTCCTGCGCCAGCGTGCCCGTCCACCCTTGCCACAGCCCCACCGCGACCAGCGGTGCCGCCCACAACCCAACGCACACCGCGACCACCTTCGCCGAGTAAACCCAGGTGGAACGCGTTGACCCCAACGCGTTGGTTTTAATCTCCTCCGCCAGCCCCTCATCCGAGCGCGTTGGGGTCAACGCACTCCACCCCAATTTCTCTCCCGCGAATCCCAACGCCGCCGCGCCAAAAACGATCACCGGAAACGGCACCTTTAAGAAAAAGATCAATCCAAACGCCACCGCCGCGATCCCCCACATCACGCCGTTTTTGAGCGCCTTGCGCCCAAGGCGCAGCACCGCCGCAAAAACAATCGCCATCACCGCCGGCTTCAACCCGTAGAAAATCGCCGCGATCCACGGCACCGCGCCATACGCGACATAAACGTAGCTCAACACCCACAGGATAACCGCCGACGGCAGCACGAAGAGCACGCCCGCCACGATCCCGCCCCACGTCCTGTGCAGCAGCCAACCGCAGTAAACCGCCAGCTGTTGCGCCTCCGGCCCGGGCAGCAACATGCAGAAATTGAGCGCATGCAAAAACCGCTCCTGCCCGATCCATTTCTTCCGCTCGACCAGCTCCATCTGCATGATCGCGATCTGCCCCGCCGGTCCGCCGAAGCTGATAAAGCCCAGCTTGAGCCAGAACCTCAGTGCTTCGCGAAAAGTGGGAGGTGCGGCCATCGCGACGATTTAAACGGCGATTATTTCTATACGCGCCGCAAACTCCCCGTCGCTTTTGCCCGTGAGCGCGGCCAGTGAAAATGCCGTCGCCACCCGCGCACATTCGGCCAGCGAAAGCCCGCAGACCTGCGCGCTCACTATGCCCGCGACCATCGCATCCCCCGCGCCCACCGTGCTGCCCGCAGCGACCGAAGGCGGACGGGCCATGACCGCCTCGCTCGCCGTCACGAAACAGGCTCCGAGGGCGCCCCTCGAAACGACGACCAGAGTCACTCCGCCGATAACCAACTCCCGCGCCGCCGCGATCACGTCGGTCTCGGCGGACAATGTTTTCCCAAGCAGCGCCTCAAGTTCGTGCACGTTGGGCTTGATGACATCAGGCCCGGCTTTCAGTGCCTCCCGCAACGCCTCGCCACTCCCGTCCAACACCGTGCGAACGCCGTTGGCTTTCAGCGTGGTAATAAACTCGCGGTAAATGCCAACCGGCACGCCGGGCGGAAGACTGCCCGCCAGCACGCACCAACCGCCGCGCAGCGCGGCCAGTTGCCCGCGCAACGCATCGAGATCGACGGCGGCAGGAGAAAGGCCGGGAAAATTGATATCCGTCGTTTCGCAACGCACAGGATCGGTGATCTTGATTCCCGTGCGCGTTTCCCCGGGCAGACGAATAAATCGGTCCTCGATACCGCGTGCGGCAAAAAACGAAGCGAATATCCCCGCGTTGTCACGCCCAAGAAATCCCAGCGCGGAGACGGCGTGCCCGTGCCCGACGAGCGCTGCGGCGACGTTAACTCCCTTGCCCCCCGCCCGGTCGCTCATCTTCTCCACGCGGTTGACCGCGCCGGCACTGAAGTTGGAAATCTCCACCGTGCGGTCGATCGCCGGATTGAGCGTGAGCGTGGTGATCATCCGCGTTTGAGCTTCAACAACCGTTCACCCGCCGCGTGGAGCGTCGCCGGCTTTTTGGCGAAATTAAGTCGCACGAAGCGGTTCTCGCCGTTGGCAAAGAAACTCGAGCCCGGCACGGGCGCGACGCCGATCTCCCTCGCCATCCAGTGCGCGAACTCCACGTCGCTCGCAAAGCCGAACGGCGAGATGTCCATCATCACGAAATACGCGCCCTCGGGCCGCGTGTAGGCGAGCCCCGTCTGGTCGAGGTAACCGAGAAGCACGTCGCGTTGCGCCTGATATTCGGCGCACAGCCCCGCGTAATACTCCGCGCCCCACCCCAGCGCCGTGACCACCGCGTGCTGCAACGGAGCCGCCGCGCCCACCGTGAGGAAATCGTGGACTTTGCGCGCCTGCGCCACGATCTCTGGCGAGGCGTGCAAGTAGCCGAGTCGCCAGCCGGTGATCGAAAACGTCTTCGACAGCGAAGACACGCTCAGGGTGCGCTTCGCCATCCCCGGCAGCGTGGCAAAATACACATGTTTCCGCCCGTCGAACACGAGGTGCTCATACACCTCGTCGGTGATCACAAATGTGTCGAATTCCTCGGCGAGCGCGGCGATTTGCAGCAGTTCATCCCGCATGAACACGCGCCCGCACGGATTCGACGGATTGCAGAGGATAAACGCCTTCAGCCCGCCGCCCGTCGCAAACGCCTCGCGCAGCTCCGCCGGATCAAACCCGTAGTGCGGCGGTAGCAGCGGCACATGCACGGCCGTCGTGCCGCTCAGGATGGCGTCGGCGTTGTAGTTCTCGTAGAACGGCGAAAACATCCCGATGCGGTCGCCCGGATCACACACCGTCATGATGGCCGCGAGCATTGCCTCGGTCGCACCGCAGGTGACGACGAGTTCGCGCAGCGGATCGACCGGCAGGCCGGTGAACCGCGTGAGCTTGGCCGCCAGCGCGTCGCGCAGCTCGGGCGAACCCCAGGTGACGGCGTATTGGTGGCGGCCCGCGTCCATCGCGTCCTTCGCCGCCTGCACGAGCGCGGCGGGCGGATCACCGTCGGGAAACCCTTGCGAGAGATTGATCGCGCCATAATTGGCAGCGACTCGCGACATCTCGCGGATGAGCGACTCGGTAAAAACCGAGGTGCGACGGGAAGTGCGCGGCATGATGGGAAAACGACGGCGGCGTGGACGCTACTGGGGTATCTTGAGCTCCATCCCGATCTTCAGGTCGTTCTGGCTTTTCATCACGTCGCGATTGGCGGCGTAGATGTCGCGCCAGCGCGACTTGTTGTTGTAATACTTTTGGGCGAGGCTGAAGAGCGTGTCGCCCTTCGCGACGGTGTGCTTACGCCCGCCAGCGGTGGAGGTTGCCACGGTGGCCGGCCGAGGCGCAGATGCGGGCGTTTGCACGTTCGGGCGGTTGAGGGAAACCGTTGGAATCGAGGGTTGGGGAACGGGATCGAGTTGAGGGGCTGGCTCGGGCGCCGGATCAGGGGCGCGCGCGATGGGAGACTCGTCGGGATTCACCGCGAGCGGCTCGGGCGCGACCGACGAAACGGGCAGGCGCGGCGCGTTGACAGCCTGCGTGCGCACGCTGATCAACTGATCCTTAAGCTGAGTGTTCTCGCGCTGGAGTTGGTCGAGTTTTTCGAGCAGGTCGAGGCGCTCCATCTGGTTGTCGAGGGGCTGGGCCGGGAGCGTGCGGGCAAATTCCCGCGTGGCCGCGTCGATGCGCTGGCGCACGAGGTCGGCCTGCGGAGAGTTGGGCTTCAGCTCGCGGAATTTCCTGTAGTGGTAGATCGCCGCGATGGGGTCTTTGATGTGCTGCTGGTAAAGGATGCCGAGTTCGAGGTGCGACTCGGGAGCATCGTCGCCGCGTCGCTGGAGGACTTTCTGGAAGGCCGCGAGCGCCTCTTGGTTGCGACCCTGGCGAAGGAGTTCCTTGCCGCGACGATAGTCCGACTCATCGATCTCGGCGGTAAATGGCGAGTCGATGGAACGTTCGCAACCCGCGACAAACAACAGCGCGGCGAACAAAAAAACATAGAGTATGGGAAAACGGAGCCTCATCGAGGTCGGGAAATGGGATTGAACGAATAAAAGTTGCTCCTAAGTCTCGCAGTCCGACTTTCGACTCAAACCCTAAATGGCCCTCGACCCAAAAACCGCCCTCAGCCGCGCCCGCGCCTGCATCAAAATAGAACGTGAAGCGCTCACGGCGACCGCCAATGGACTCGACCGGAAATTTGTGGATGTCGCCCGGGGCGTCGAGGCGGCAAGCGACGCTGGCGGCAAGATCATCTTCAGCGGCGTGGGCAAGTCCGCGCATATCGCCGAAAAGCTCGTCGGCACGTTCAACAGCATCGGGCTGTCCGCCTGTTTCCTCGACGCCACCCAGGCGTTGCACGGCGACTTCGGCCTCGTGGGCAAGGGCGACCTCGCGTTTCTCCTCAGCAACAGCGGCCAGACCGATGAAGTTCTCCGCCTCATCCCGGTGTTGAAACGCTTCGGCGTAGGCATTGTCGCCTTCACGAGCAACCCGGCCTCCGATCTCGCTAAAAACGCCGACCTGAAACTCATCTACCGCGTCCCCCGCGAAGCCTGCCCGCTCAAGCTCGCCCCGACCGCCAGCACCACCGCCGCCCTCGCCCTCGGAGACGCCCTCGCCATGGTGTTGCTCGCAGCACGTGGACTCACGCGCAACGACTTCGCCAAATATCACCCCGGCGGCAATCTGGGCCGCGTTCTCCTCCTCAAAGTGAAGGACATCATGCGCAGCGGCAACCGCCTGCCCATCGCCCCAGAGACGGCCACCACGCAGGCGGCCATCCTCGCCATGACCAAGGCCCGCAGCGGCAGCATCGCCATCGTTCACCCCAAGTCGGGCAAACTCACCGGTATCTTCACCGACGGTGATTTTCGCCGCAGCGCGCTCACCGGCCCGGGCTTCTTGGAAAACCCCGTGGCAACCTACATGACCCGCTCGCCCAAGGTCGTCGGTGAGGACGCGCTCGGCGTGGACGCGTTGAATCTTTTCGAAGCCCACAAAATCGATGATCTCATCGTCGTGGACGCCAAGGGCAAACCCGTGGGCCTCGTAGACGGCCAAGACCTGCCCAAGCTGAAGATCGTCTGATTTCGAAGGTAGGGCGGGACCGCTGGGCCCGCCGCGAACAACGGTAACCTCGCGCCTCAACTACTACCCCGCGCAAATCTTGCTAATTTTAACCGCCCCGGCGTTTTTCGTCGTCCGTCAGGCGGGAATTGTGGCTAAGTTATCTCCATGGCCACGCCCCCGTTTTCCTATCAGGACACCTTCCCCCTCGGTGCCGATGACACCGAGTATCGCCTCCTTTCGACCGAAGGCGTCTCGACCACGACCTTCGAAGGCCGCGAAATCCTCAAGGTCGATCCCGAGGTCCTCGCCTTCGTCGCCCAGCAGGCCATGCGCGACACCTCCTTCTTGCTTCGCCCGAAGCACCTCGCGCAGGTCGCCGCCATCCTCGACGACCCCGAGGCCTCCGCCAACGACCGCTACGTCGCCACCACCCTCCTCAAAAACGCCGAGATATCCGCCGAGGGCATCCTCCCCTTCTGCCAGGACACCGGCACCGCCACCGTCGTCGCCAAGAAAGGCCAGCAAGTCTGGACCGGCGCCAACGACGCCGAGTTTATCTCCAAGGGCATCTATGAGTGCTACACCAAGGAAAACCTCCGCTACTCCCAGACCGCACCGCTCGACATGTTCAACGAGGTCAACACCGGCACCAACCTGCCCGCGCAGATCGACCTCTACGCCACCGAGGGCTCCGAGTATAAATTCCTCTTCGTCGCCAAGGGCGGCGGCTCCGCCAACAAGACGTTCCTCTTCCAGGAAACCAAGGCGCTCCTCAATCCCAAGGGCCTCGAAAGGTTCATCACCGACAAGCTCTCCTACCTCGGCACCTCCGCCTGCCCGCCCTACCACCTCGCGCTCGTCATTGGCGGCACCAGCGCCGAGGCCTGCATGAAGACGGTCAAGCTCGCCTCCGCCAAATACCTCGACCACCTCCCCACCACGGGCAACAACGAGGGCCGCGCCTTCCGCTGCCTCGAGACCGAAAAACTCGTCCTCAAGATCGCTCAGAATACCGGCATCGGCGCACAGTTCGGCGGCAAGTATTTCGCCCTCGACGTCCGCGTCATCCGCATGCCCCGCCACGGCGCGAGCTGCCCCGTCGGACTCGGCGTCTCCTGCTCCGCCGACCGCAACATCAAGGCCAAGATCAACAAGGACGGCATCTGGCTCGAAAAGATGGAGTCCAACCCCGGCCGCTTCATCCCCGCGAGCCAGCGCATTCTCAAGGACGACAAAGTTGTCCGCATCGACCTCAACCAGCCGATGCCCGCCATCCTCGCCGAGCTGTCGAAATATCCCGTAACCACCCGCGTGCTCCTTACCGGCCCGCTGGTTGTCGCCCGCGACATCGCCCACGCCAAGCTCAAGGAGCGCATCGACGCCGGCCAGGGCCTGCCCGACTACATCAAAAACCATCCCGTTTATTACGCCGGCCCCGCCAAGACGCCGAAAGGTTACGCCTCCGGCAGTTTCGGCCCTACCACCGCGGGCCGCATGGACAGCTACGTGGACGGCTTCCAGGCGCTCGGCGGCTCGATGATCATGCTCGCGAAGGGCAACCGCAGCCCGCAGGTCACCAAAGCCTGCAAAGACCACGGCGGCTTCTACCTCGGCAGCATCGGCGGCCCGGCGGCGATCCTCGCCAAGGAAAATATCAAGCACGTCGAAGTCCTCGAATACCCCGAACTCGGCATGGAAGCCGTATGGAAGATCGACGTAGTGGATTTCCCCGCGTTCATACTCGTGGACGACAAAGGCAACGACTTCTTCGTTAACGGCTGCGGCGCCTGCCTACCCGGCGGCATCCCAGCCGCCGCCGAAAAAGCGAAAGCCTGAGCACGCCCACGGCGCTACTCCCCCATCACCGTCACCACCACTCGACGCGTGTGGGAGTGACGACGGTGTTCCCACAGGAAAATCCCCTGCCACGTCCCAAGCATCAGCCGGCCCTCGGAAAACGGCACTGATTCGCTCGTGCGCGTGAGCGCCATCTTGATGTGACTGGGCATATCGTCAGGGCCTTCGAGTGTGTGCTCGAAATGCGGACCGTTCTCCGGCACGAGCCGGTCGAGCCACGCCTCCAGATCGCGACGCGCGGACGGATCGGCATTTTCCATGATGACGAGCGAGCAACTTGTGTGCTGGCAAAACACCGTGACCACGCCGGTGTTCAGCCCGCTGCGCGCGACCTCGCGCGCGATTGCCTCGGTGATCTCATGTGTGCCCGGCGCGCGTGATTCGATGGAGAGTGTGACTTGGTGAATCATAAGCTTAACCACCTGCCGCCAACGAACTTTCGCCCGGCCGCGTCATGCTTAAAGGCTCCAGAGCACGATCCAAATCCTCGGCCTTCATCAAGCCCTTCCCGAGCACCACCTCGCGCAGCGACTTTCCCGTGCCCAAAGCCTCTTTCGCCACGGCGGCGGCCGCGTCGTAGCCGATGTGCGGATTGAGCGCGGTCACCAGCATGAGCGAGCGGTCAACCAACTCGCGACAGCGTGCCTCGTCGGCCTCGAGACCTTCGACACAAGCATCGGCGAACTGGCGCGCTCCGTTGGCGAGCACGCGGATTGACTCGTGCAGCGCATAGGCGATGAGCGGAGTCGTGACATTGAGTTCGAAGTGTCCGTCGCGGCCACACATCACAACCATCTGCGAAAGCCCCTGCGTATAGATGCACACCTGCACGAGCATCTCGCTCATCACGGGATTCACTTTCCCCGGCATGATGGACGAACCCGGCTGCGTGAAGGGCAGACGAATTTCACCAAGCCCGCTGCGCGGGCCGGAGCCGAGGAGACGAATGTCGTTGGCGATCTTGGTCAGGCTCGCGGCGATGGTGGCGAGTTGGCCGGCAACTTCGACGGCGTCGTCCCGCGCACCCTGCGCCTCGAAGTGGTTGAGCGCCTCGATGAATTCGAGCCCCGTCTCGCCATTGAGGATGCGGATAACCTTCCCCGCGAACTCAGGATGGCAGTTGATCCCGGTGCCTACCGCAGTGCCACCGACGGCGAGTTCGCGCAACGCTAAGATGGCGCGATCAATGCGCTCGATCGCCTTCGCCACCTGCGCGGCGTAGCCGGAAAACTCCTGCCCTAGCGTGAGCGGCGTCGCGTCCATCAGGTGCGTGCGTCCGATTTTCACGATGGTCGCGAATGCCTGCGCTTTCGCGGCCAGCGCGGCTTCAAGATGCGCAAGCGCCGGACGTAAGTCGTTTTTCAGGCCCAGCGCGACGCTCACGTGCAGCGCGGTTGGGATGATGTCGTTGGACGACTGACCGAGGTTCACGTCGTCGTTGGGATGAACGGGCTTCTTCGAGCCGATGGCCCCGCCGGCGAGCTGGCTCACGCGGTTGGCGATGACCTCATTGACATTCATATTCGTCGAGGTGCCGGAGCCTGTCTGAAACACTTCGACAGGGAAATGGCAGTCGAGTTTTCCATCGGCCACCTCGCGCGCGGCCTGCTGGATCAAGCGGCTTTTTTCCGGCGTGAGCTTGCCGAGTTCTTCGTTGGCGCGGGCACAGGCGATCTTAACCAATCCCAAACCGTGAACAAATGCCGCAGGCATCGGCCGGCCGCTGATAGGGAAGTTGAGCACTGCACGCTGGGTGGACGCACCATAAAGGGCATCATCCGGCACGGACATGGCACCCATGGAATCTTTTTCAGTTCTCATGATTAAAACAGTATCCCTTTACGCCTCCAAAAGCAAAAACCGCACGAGGTCATCATGCGGTCTAAATCGAAACCATGGGAAGGAGCCCAAATCAGAATTTGAGCGTGAAACGGTCGCCACCCACGCCAAGGCGACGGACGGAATCATAGAGCTGGGCCTCGCTGAGATCATTGGCGGCGATGTCCCGACCGTGGATCACACGTCCGTAGTCGGAGTCCTCGGCATTATCGGCCAGCACCATTCCCGTAAGAATTTTAGCCCGGCGAAGCTCGCGGGGCGATGAAGCCTGCGAAACCGTTGCCTTGGCTTCGATACGATTTTCGTCGGAGCGAACATTCCCCAACAGAGAAGCGACAGACAAACCAGAAGCGGGATCCATTTGCAGGCTCGTTGTAAGCAGGCGATCCATAGGAACATCTTCCTCGGCTTTGGCTAATCCCCAAGGAATCATCGCAGTCAACTCGACCTGGCGAGAAGACAGAGCGTTGGCATTCACCGGAACGGTTGGCTGGGATTTCGCAACGGATTCGACTTGCGGCATGGCGGTGCTAGCCAACATCAACGGCTTAGAATCAGCCTGCACCACTTTCTCAAAAGATGACGGCAGATTCGCCTGAATATGCGACTGCACGACACGTTCAGAAACCAAGCCCTTGGATAGTGTCACCACCGGCTTGGAATACTGGCCCGCGAAGATGAAACTTAACGCGAGAACAGCCACAGCACCCACAGGAACCTGATGCCGCGAAATAGCGCGAGCCGCCTGTGGAAGATGCAGGAGATGCCACCAAGGACGTTTTTCAATGATAGCCGCAAGCTGCTTGGCGCGAAGATCCTGCTCGAAACGGAGCCAAAATTCAGCGGACGGACGTTCGGCTCGCTTGATGCGAAGTAAATCCTCAATCGTTACTTTTTCAGAAGAGCGGTCAGGGATCATCATGGGCGGACGTAGGACTGGAGTTCGGCTTGTAAAAGTTGCTTTGCGTAGTGGAGACGCGAGCGGACGGTTCCCACCGAGCAGTTCATGACCTCGGCGATTTCCTCATGACTGAGGCCGTCTATTTCGAACAAAGTAACCACGGTTCTATGGGAGATAGACAATTTCTGCAGCGCTTCGTTCAATTTCTCCTGAAGCTCGTTCACAAAAACATCACGCTCAACGTCCTTTTTGTCGGTCAAACGATTTATAACTTCTGAAATACCAGTATCTTCATGCACTTTATCGAAGCTAAAAAAGGTCCGTAACTTGTTCTTCCTAATGTGGGTAAGCGAAGAGTTCACCGCGATCCGGTAGAGCCAGGTGAAGAACGACGACTGGCCTTGGAAGCGGTTGATGGATTGAAAGGCTTTTATAAACGAATCCTGCGTCAAATCCGCCGCATCCTCGCGGTTGGAGGTCATGTTGTAGATCATCGCATAAACACGTTCACGGTATTTGAGGATGAGATGGTCAAATGAAGCCACATCCCCGGCCTGAACCCGCTGGACAATAGTCCAATCCGAGTCTGCCTCCTGCTGCCGCTCGGGCGAGGCCACGAGCGTTTTGGCAAGCGCTTTGGAGAAAGCATTCATCACAGTTAAAAATTAGCACACGTCCGTAGGCGCGCAAATCGAAAGTCGCCTTCAGACGCCAGGAATCGCCCGCAGGGATCCTACTTGATGCCGTAGCGTGTCGCACAACTGCATGAGCATCGGCACAGGGGCCAGTCCGATGTGGGTAGAAAGCGCAGACTCGGCTTGCACCAACTCGGCTTGCACTTCTCCGGCGACCGCAGCGAAAACACCTGTTTCATGCATCTGCAACAAACGCTTCGACATATCGGGCGCACGACGTCCAAGGATTTCCTCGACCAAGCCAGCACGTTCTTCAACCGGGAGACGATCCATGAGAACAAGCAGCGGAAGTGTAACCTTGCCGCTGATCAGATCGGTCCCGAGCGTTTTGCCGATATTTTTCTCCTTACCGAAGAAATCCGCCAAATCATCATAGATTTGATACGCGATCCCCAAATGCCTTCCAAACCTGCTCGCATCTTCGACAAACACCGGAGGGAAGCCACCCAGGCGGCTTCCAAGAAAACAGGAAATGCGAAACAGCTCGGCCGTCTTAAGATCGATCACCCTGAAATAATCTTCCCGGGTGATATTAATGGTGCCGCGGCGCAATGTCTGAACGATCTCCCCTGCGCAGACCTTGCGGGTGGAGTCCGACACGGCAAGGCACACTTCAGTCGTAGGGAACTGGGCCGCGAGATGAAGAGCGTGGGCAAACAGCGCATCACCCAAGAGCACCGCCGCCTCCGGCCCGTATTCGCGCGAGGCCGTTCGCTTGCTGCGTCGAAGATCCGCTTCGTCCATAATATCGTCGTGCACGAGCGTTGCCAGATGGACGAGCTCCACCACAGCGGCGACCCGCACAAGATCCGACAGCGGAGCAGAGTCATCCTGCCAGCCACTGAGAAACACCAAGGCCGGACGGATGCGTTTCCCAGACGTGTCGATGCAGTAGTCCGCCATGTCACGGATCTCCGGCTCAAAAGCGGCGAGTTGCTTACGCAAAAATACATCCAACTCGGCCATATGCGGCTTGAGACGCGCAAAAACCGTGGCGAAATCCTGAGCCGATGAGTGGTCGGAAGGTCGGGTGTTTGTGACAGACATAAACTGCTTTCACGCTAGGCATGGACGCACAAATGGCTAATCAATAGTCATTCTTTCCGCCAAATGACGCACGATCCCCTCTTCTTGATCCTGATGATCGCAGCCAGCCTTTACATGGTATGTCTGTGGCGGGGTGACTATGCCGCAACCCAAGCAGGACGCCCCGAACCCCGCGC
>JANXRL010000023.1 GCA_025352985.1 Verrucomicrobiota bacterium | reverse complement strand
AGCGCCTTTCAGCGGCACCATCAATGCGCGAGACGTCAGCTTGGGCGATGCGATTGAGCCCAACACGGAACTCTTCGACATCATTGATCTCTCCCGGGTGATCGTCGTCGCCCGCGTTTACGAAGCGGACATTGGACTTGTGAAAAAAGGTCAGACCGCCCGGATCACCGCCCTCGGTTACCCGGGATTACATCTGACGGGCAAAGTAACTTTCATCGGTCTGGAACTCGACTCCGACAACCGCACCCTACCGGTTTGGATCGCCGTTGATAATCCAGAGGGGAAGCTGCGCGTGGGCCTGTTTGCCCAAGCCAATCTGATTCTCTCGGAAACCGACGGTATTTTGACCGTGCCCAAGGAGGCCATCCTTGAAGAAGGCGGGGAGAAGTTCGTCTTTGTTCAGACCGGAAACACCTTCAACCGCGTGGATGTGCAGGTCGGTGTGGCAGACGACCGTTTTGTTGAAATCAAGGACGGCCTCGTGCCGGGTGACGCCGTCGTCGTGCTCGGCCAGCGAGAACTTTTCACTCAGTGGCTGACTGGCGGAGTCAAAGCTCCCGCCAAGGATAACGACTGACCTCAGCCGATCATGTTCAATAAAATCATCCGCTGGTCGCTGAACAACCGGCTGCTCGTCGTAGTTGGCTTGGTGGTGTTCTTGTTCGGTTCCACCTATGTGACCCGCAACATGGCGGTGGATGTTTTCCCGGAGTTCGCCCCCCCGCAAGTCGTCATCCAGACGGAAGCCCCCGGACTGTCCCCCGAAGACATCGAGTCGCTCATAACATTTCCCATAGAAAGCTCGGTCAACGGCACCCCCGATCTGGAAAATATCCGGTCTTCCTCGTCCGTCGGCCTGTCTACCGTAACGATTGTCTTCAAGTGGGGCACGGATGTTTATCTGGCACGCCAGCTCGTTAACGAACGCATCCAGGCGGTCCGAGACCGGTTCCCGAGCGGCACCCAGACTCCCGTGATGCTCCCCGTCACCTCAGCGGTCGGCTGGCTGGTCAAATACAGCCTCGAAAGCGACACGCGCTCTCCGATGGAACTGCGCACCCTTTCGGACTGGCAGATACGCCCCCGCATTCTCGCTCTGGGCGGCGTGGCCTCGGTGGTCGCAATCGGCGGTGAGGTTAAACAGTATCAAGTGCAGCTCGATCCCGTGCGATTGAGCGCCTACCGCGTGAGCATCGCCGAGGTGCGCGACGCCTTGGCAAAATCCAACGTCAACGTGCCCGGCGCATTCCTCCAAGGATCCGGCCGCGAATATATCGTCACCGGCGTGGCCCGCATCGAGTCGCTCGAAGACGTCGGCAACACCGTCATCAAGTTCATCAAGGGCGTGCCCGTCTTCGTCCGCAACGTCGCGGACGTGACCTTCGCGCCGGACGTCAAGCGCGGCGACGGCGCGCTCAATCTCAAGCGAGCGGTGATCGGGACCATTTCCAAGGCCTACGGCGCCGATACACTGACCACCACCTATAAGGTGGAGGCCGCCCTCAAGGACACCCAGCGCCAGCTTCCGCCGGACGTGAAGCTTAACTTTCATGTGTTCCGGCAGGCCGATTTCATCGAGGGCTCGATCCACAACCTAAACACCGCCCTGATCGAGGGCGGTATCATCGTCACGATTGTGCTGATCGTTTTCCTGATGAACGTCCGGGCGTCGTTTATCAGTTTCGTCTCGATGCCGGCCTCCTTGCTTGCCGGTGTCATGGTGTTGAAATGGTTCGGTATCAGCCTGAATTCTATGACCATCGGCGGACTCGCCATCGCCATCGGCGAGGTCGTGGACGACGCCATCATCGGCGTCGAAAACGTCTTTCGGCGACTGCGACTGAATCGCGAGTCGCCGACACCCATGCCGGCCATCGAGGTGGTTTTCGAGGCGACCAGTGAAGTGCGAAACTCGGTTGTCTATGCGACCTTGATCGTGGGCATCGTCTTTCTCCCGATATTTTTCCTATCAGGATTGGAAGGACGCGTCTTCACACCGCTTGGTCTGGCCTATCTCGGCTCCTTGTTCTGCTCGCTCTTCATCGCTGTGACTGTGACCCCGGTGCTTTGCTATCTGCTACTTGGTAATACCAAGAAGGATTTAAAAGAGAGTTTCGTCGCCCACGCACTCAAGGACATCTACGCGCACGTCCTGCGCTTCACGCTGCGGCATGTTTGGCCGGTGGCCATCGCTGCGTTGCTGCTGGCGGGCGTGGCCATCGCCATTATTCCTTACTTCGGGCGTTCGTTTCTGCCGGAATTTCACGAAGGGAATTTCATCGTGGCGATGACCACGCTGCCAGGAACTTCACTGGAAGAGTCCATGCGGCTCGGCGACATAGTGCGCCAGGATCTGCTGAAATACCCGCAAGTCGTCTCGATCTCGCAGCGCGCCGGTCGCAGCGAACTGGACGATGACGCCCAACCGCCCAACTTCAGCGAATTCGACGTGAAGCTCGACTACGCCCGCGATGCAAAAATGCCACCCGATGAACTGCTCAACCGGATTCGCGCCGACCTGGCGCTTGTCCCCGGCACGGTTTTCAACGTCGGCCAGTTCATCGCCCACCGCATGGACGAGGTGCAGTCCGGCATCCGCGCTCAAGTCGCCATAAAAATCTACGGCGACGACTTGAGCGTTCTACGACAAAAAGGCCGTGACGTGCTCAAGGTCATGCAGGGCATTTCCGGTGTGGCCGACCTCGCCTTGGAACAGCAGGTGAACGTGCCTCAACTCATCATCAAGGTGGATCGCGAAAGAGCCGCCCGCTACGGCATCAGCGTTGGCGAACTGTCCGAAACGATTGAAACGCTCCTGAACGGCACCGCGGTTTCACAAGTGTTGGAGGGCCGTAAAACCTTTGATCTTTCGCTGCGTTTGCCGGAATCCGCCCGCAACGATGCGGACGCCATCCGCAACATTCTGGTTGATGCGCCGGCGCTGGGTGCCGACGGCGGTGCCAAGATACCCCTGCGGATGGTCGCCGACGTCCGCTTTGAGGACCGGCCCTACGTCATCAACCGTGAAAATGTCCAGCGGCGCATCGTGGTGCAGTGCAACGTGGCCGGCCGCGATCTGAACAGCCTCATCACCGAAGCGCAGACCAAGATCGCTACGCAGATCAAACTGCCGACGGGATATTTCATCGAATACGGCGGCCAGTTTGAAAGCCAGCAGAAGGCCCAGCAGGTGCTGACGATATTCGGCATCGGAGCCGTCGCAGGAATCTTCCTCATGCTCTACCAAGCGTTTGGCACCACCCGCGAGGCGCTGCTGGTCATGGTCAACCTGCCGCTCTCGCTCATCGGCGGCGTAGTCGCCGTTTATGTCACCGGCGGCGATCTGAGCGTTCCCGCCATCATCGGGTTCATAAGCCTTTTCGGCATCGCTTCCCGCAACGGCGTGATTCTGGTCAGCCGCTACAACCAGCTTCGACTGGAAGGGAAATCACTTCATGAAACTGTGATGGAGGGATCCATGGACCGGCTGAATCCCGTGCTGATGACGGCGGCCACGGCCGCCCTCGGCCTGATTCCGCTCCTTTGGGGTAGTGCGACCGGCAAAGAACTCGAACGTCCGCTGGCCCATGTGATTCTCGGTGGTTTGTTCACCTCAACGTTCCTGAACATGATCGTGATCCCGACCCTCTATAATAAAATCGAGGAGTTTCGCGAACGCCGCCGCGCCAAATCCGCCGGCGCTACCGTCACGGCGATGACACCCGCTTCCCCGACTTCACTTTAACGAAAGCGGTCACGGTTGCCGCCTCCGTTTTACCAACCCATCCACAACTCAAACCGTAACAAATAAATCAAACTCATGAAAAAATTAAAAATCTCCAGCATTCTGCTCCTCATGGCACTTGCCATTCGCCTGGTGCCGTCGGCCTGGGCCGAAGAAGAAGAGCCCAAGGTCAAAATCCCCGACACCGTTCCTGCAATCCTTCAGGCGGTCAAAGCCCAGGAAAATGAGTTGGACCAGATGGTCACGGCGGGAAAACTCGACCATGTTCATCAGGCGGCTTTTGCCATTCGTGACTTGGTCAACGCGCTCGTCGATAAATCAGGCGATTTGGCATCCGATAAACTCAGCAAAGTGAAGGCGAACGCCAAATTTGTCGCCGCACTTGCCGACCGTTTGGACAAATCCGGCGACGCCAATGACAAGGCCGCGACGGCGTTGAGCTTCAGAAAGCTTCAGATCATTCTGGAGCAGATCGTGGCACAATACCCGGTCGCGGCGCCCAAGCATGACATGAGTGGAATGCAGGGTATGGACGGCATGAAGTAAGGCGGCGCTCCGTCCCTTCGATTAAAAACGACCTCCCATTCGATCAGACGCATGGGAGGTCACGTCTGCGGAATCGATCCCCAATAGGTTAACCGGCGGTTTACCTGCCTTTCCATTTCATCTCATCGAGCAATTCGTCGAGGAGGCTCTTACATCTCTCTCCCGCTGCGAACCGGTCGGGGGCTCGCTGGAAAAGCTGCAGGCAAAGGGGGCAGCATAACGGAAAACGCCTTCCCTTGTGATAGACATGAGAGAAGTCGTGGTCACTCTGAGGTGGACCCCGAAAGTTGGACAGGAGGGATAATTAAACCAAAAAGGAGTCCAATATGTCCAAGAAGAGACGTTCATTCAGTGCGGAGTTCAAAGCGAAGGTGGGGCTGGAGGCCCTCAAAGGAATTGAGCCGGTGCATGTGATCGCGCAGCGACACGAG
>JANXRL010000020.1 GCA_025352985.1 Verrucomicrobiota bacterium | reverse complement strand
CCGGACTTGGGCGGCTGGTCCTTGGGTTTTTCGGGGGAGTTTTGGCCTTCGTCGCCCTTGTCGTCTTTTTTCGATGATGGGTCCTGGGAGTCTTTGGGGGAGGAACCGTCCTTGTTCTGGTCCTGTGGGGGGGACTTGGAGGAATCGTTCTTCTGTTCCTGGTTTTTCTGATCCTGTTTCTGGTCGGATTTGTCCTTCTTGGAGTCGTCGGATTTGTTTTTGTCAGGTTGTTTCTGATCCGATTTTTTTTCGTCCTCCTTGGGCGGGTCGTTCTTGGTGAGCAGGGCCTCCAATTTTTCGCGGAGGCCGGTCCAGTCGGCAGCCTTGGCGTCGAGGGCGCGGCCTACCTTGACGCCGGCGAGGGCGTCATGGACGGGGCCGGGAGGGACGGGTTGCTGCGAGGACAGGAGGCGTTTGCCGTATTCGAGGGTGGAGTTGGCGAAGGAGGCGTAATCGGCGGCGCTCACGGTCTCGCGGGAGGAAAGCTGGCTGATGAGCTGGGTGAGCGGCGCGGCGAGCGGGTCGGAAGCGGCGCGGGCGGGGACCGCCGCCGCGAAACCTGAAACCGGAAGGCTGAGACCCGTAAGGATCAGGAAAAGGAAGAGGGCGGCGGCGAAGGGATTTCCGCTCTCCGGTTTCCGGTATCCGGTTTCCTGCGCGAGCCGCAAGGCGCGGGGCTTGGGGCGGACGGGGAACTCGCGCCAGAAACTCGCGACGAGGAAAAAGAGGGCGGGCGCGAGCACCCATTGGTAACGCTCGGCGAGGCGGACGCGGCTGATGTCCTTGAACTCGCCGCGTTTACCCTGGTTCACGGTGGTCTGGATGAGCTGGGCGAGGTCCACCCATGAACTCGCGTCAGCGTAAACGCCGCCGGTCTTGTCGGCGAGTTCGCGGAGGGTGGAGTTGTTGAGCTTCGAGAGAACGACGGCGCCACGTTCGTCTTTCATGAAGGCGCCGGCACCGTCGGGAATCATCGAACCTTCGGAGGTGCCAACGCCGAGGGAGATGACACGGATGCCCTTGGTTTTTAGTTCGTCCACGTGCGCGTGCCAGTCCTCGGACTGCGCCTCGCCGTCGCTCAGCACGATGAGGAAACGGTCGGCCGCGCCGGAAGAGCCGAAGGCGGCGATGGAGGTTTCGAGGAGGGCGTTGTAGTTGGTGCCGCCCTCGGGGAGGAAATCAGGACCGAGCTGCGGGAGAAACTCACCGAGGATTTCATAGTCGGAGCTGAGCGGGCTTTGAAGAAATGCGGTGCCGGAGAAGACGACTAGGCCGACGCGTTCGCCTTTGAGTTGTTCAAGCAAGCTCGTGATGAGTAGGCGCGAGCGATCGAGGCGGGTGGGTTTTACGTCGGCGGACAACATGCTCCGCGAGAGGTCGATCGCGATGAGGATTTCGCGGGCCTGATCGAACACGGGCTCCTCGATGCGGCCCCACTGCGGGCGGGCGAGGGCGGCCGTGGCCGCGGCGAGACCCAGGTAGAGGAGGATGCGGGTGCGCGGCGCGCCGCCGCGACGGAATGACGCCCCGCTGATGACCAACGACGAATGGGTCGCTTCGGCCTGGATGATTTTCGGGTGGGCGGCGCTCCCGGCGGCGCGACGGCGGAGGTCCCGCGCGAGGAGAACGAGCGGGACGATCAGGAGCCAGAAGGCGTGGGGCCAGTGGAACGTCATGACGAAACCGGAGACCGGAAACCAGAAACCGGAGAGGACGGAGGTGTTGCGGAGCCACGAACGCGGACGAGCAGCGCGGAGAGGAGGAGGCAGGCGAGGCCGGGCGCGGCGAACCAGATGAACAGCTCGGTGGTGAGCAGGTAGCTCTTGGACTGGAATTCGATTTTCTGGGTGCGGTCGATGGACTTGAAGGCGGACTCGATGGCCTGGGTGTCGTCCACGCGGTAGTATTGTCCGCCGGTGGTCTGCGCGATGGTGATCAGGGTGTTTTGATCGAGGTCGGAGGGCATGCGGCGTGTGCCGAGACGGTTGCCGTTCTGGTCGAACACCGGGAACGGCACGAGGCCGTCGCGGCCGGCGCCCATGGTGTAAACGGGTATGCCGCGGCTCTTGGCGATTTGTGCGGCCTGATCGGGTGTGAGCGAGCCGCGGTTGTTGGCGCCGTCCGTGAGAAGGACGACGAAGGCGCCCTTGCGCTGGTTGCCCTGTTCGCGGGCGGCCTGTTCGAGGCGGGTGAGGGCGATACCGAGGCCGTCGCCGATGGCAGTGCCGTCCTCGATGAGGCCGATCTTCAGGCGGGCAACCTGCTTCGCGAGCCAGTCGTGGTCGAAGGTGAGCGGGGCCAGCGTGTATGCGCGGCCTGAGAAGACGACGATGCCGATGCGGTCGCTCGGGCGTTTGTCAATGAACGCCTGGATGACGGGCTTGATCGCTTGGAGACGGTTAAGGGCCTCCCCGTCCTTTACATAGTCCTCGGCGAGCATCGAGCCGGAGAGATCGATCGCGAGCATCAGGTCGTAGCCCTGGCTGTGAACCTCGCGCTTGTCCTCGATGCGTTGCGGGCGGGCGAGGGCGAGCACGAGCAAAACAAGGCCGACCAAGGCGAGTCCGGCAGGCCAGCGGGAAGTGGAGGCCAGCGACGGGCGGTGCCACGCAGCGGCGAACGGCACGAGCAGGACAGGCACGGCGCGACGGGCGCGCAGCCACAGCACCAGCGGGAGAACCGCGAGGGCGAGGAGCCAGAGGGGATCGTGGAGCGTGTAGGGAGGCATGGTCAGCGGCTCATGCGCGCGTGGAAAAACTTCACGAGGGCGTCGAGGCGGTTTTCGTCGGTGCCGACGGAAAGACGGCTGAGCGCGTCGGGAAAAAGCGCGCGCCAGGCGGAGTCGCGACCGGCCTTCCACTTGACGTGGGCGGCGCGCTCGGCGGTGGAGTTTTCCAAAGTGACGAGACGTCCGCTCATCGGATCAAAGGCGGCGAAGGCGTCCTCGTCGGGTAGGGTTCGTTCCCACGGGTCCTCCACGCGGAAACCCATCGTTTGGTAACGTTGTTTTATGACCGCCCAGCCTTCTACCTCGTCGCGAGGCGGAAAATCACCGAGCCAGATGAGCACGCTGTGACGGGGGGCGGTGCGGGCGATGAGACGCCAGGGGATTTGGGATTTGGGATTTTCGATTGGGGATTTGAGCGCGGGCGCAGGGGCACCGAGGAGGCTGGCGGCGGCGTGGAGGATGGGGCCGCGTCCGCGAACGGGTTCGCGGAGAGTGTAGCCTTCCGAAGTGGCGTGGACGAAGCCGACGCGGTCGCGGTTGACAGCGCCGAGCATCATGACGAGGCCGGCGAGTTCGAGCAGGGCCTCGCGTTTTGATTGCGCTCCGGAGCCGAACTGGAGGCTGGGCGTGTCCTCGAGGACGAGCATCACGGTGACCTCGCGCTCCTCGACGAATTTTTTGCGGTAGGGTTCGCCGAGGCGTGCAGTGACGTTCCAGTCGATGTCGCGCACGTCGTCGCCGAACTCGTATTTTACGACCTGATCAAACTCCATGCCTCGCCCGCGGAAGGCGGAGCGGTATTCGCCGCTGAGGACGTTTTCCACGGCGTGGCGCACGCGCCACTCGAGCTGGCGGAGCAGAGCGAGCGGGGAGGCGGGGGCGGTCCCGCCTGAGTTCAGGGCTGAGAGGCTAGAGCTGAGAGCCACAGCGGATTAAACTTCGGGCACGGGCGTTTGCTTGATCACTTGGGCGATGAGATGGTCGCTGGTGATTTCCTCAGCCTCGGCTTCATAGGTGAGGCCGACGCGGTGACGGAGGACGTCGGGCGCGATGTCTTGCACGAGCGCAGGCGTGACGTAGTCGAGTCCGCGGAGCCAAGCGAGGGCCTTGGCGGCCTGATAAAGCGCGAGCGAGGCGCGGGGCGAAGCGCCGAAGGTGAGGTAGCGTTTTTTGCCGGATGCGGGTGCGGCAAGGGCGCGGGTGGCGCGGACGAGCGCGAGGATGTAGGCCTGCACGGCGGGGGAGAGGTGGACTTTATCCACGTCGGCGCGGAGTTCGAGGAGTTCGGTGCCGTTGGCGACGGGTTCGAGAGCGGGCTGGCGGGTGACCTGGCCCCAGCGCTGCATCATGAGGGATTCTTCGGCGGCGGTGGGGTAATCGACGAGGAGCTTGAACAGGAAGCGGTCGGTCTGCGCTTCGGGGAGCGGGTAGGTGCCTTCCTGCTCGACGGGGTTTTGAGTGGCCATCACGAAAAACGGCTTGGGCAGCACGTGGGTGTGGCCGCCGATGGTGACCTGGCGTTCCTGCATGGCTTCGAGGAGGGCGCTTTGGACCTTGGCGGGTGCGCGGTTGATCTCGTCGGCGAGAACGAGGTTGGCGAAGATGGGACCGCGATGCGGGGTGAAGCCGCCGTCCTTGGGGGAAAACACCATGGTGCCGACCACGTCGCTGGGTAGGAGATCGGGGGTGAACTGGATGCGCTCGAACTGCACGCCGAGGGCGGTGCCGAGGGATTTGATGAGGAGGGTTTTGGCGAGGCCGGGCATGCCTTCGAGGAGGACATGGCCGTTGGCGAGGAGGGCCACGAGCAGCCGCTCGATGACGGCGTCCTGGCCGATGACGGCCTTGCCGATTTCGTCGCGAAGTTTCTGGGACCAAGTGGGACCGGTAATCATGGGTTGGGCTAAAGGCTATGAGCGTTGGACGAGGGAATAAGACTCGCTTGCGCCGAAAGTGTTTCGTGAAAGAAATGGGGGCGCGGTGGTTTTACCAACTCAAATTCAAGGGCGGCTAGATGCGCTGGGCGTGATGGCCGGCGACGTGGAGGAGTATTTTATCCGCGGATCGGGTCCGGGCGGGCAGAAAATCAATAAAACCTCCTCGACCGTCCGGCTGCGGCACCGTCCCTCGGGCGTGGAGGTGCGCTGCCAAAAAGAGCGTTCGCAGGCGGCGAATCGCGAGACGGCGTGGGCGGAATTATGCGCGAAGCTGGAGGCGGTCTTGCGCAAGGCGGAAAACGAGAGACGGCAGACGCGTGAAAAAGCCCGACGGAAAGCACGCCCGAAAAGTGGGCGCCAGAAGGCGATTCAAGTAGCGGGGAAACGCGAGCGGGCGGTGACGAAGGCCGGGCGTGGGCGGCGGATCGGCGGCGAGTGAGCGGCGCGGCCCTACACCTTTCGGCGGTAACTGACCAAGTAGCACGCGGAATCCAGGCAGGTTGAAAACGTGCCGGGGGTGACGCCGTTCAGGCCGTAGCAAATACGCAGGCGGTTGCCGACGAGTTGGTAGATCGCGGGTAGGGTGCGCCCGGCGTTCACACCGTGGGTGCCGGTGAGGATCAGGCGGGCGTGCCCTGAGTCCATGGCGATGAGTTCGTAGTGGCCGCGGTCGTGGTGTTCATCGGCGAAGCGGACAGCGTAGGTGCCAGCGTGCAAGGTGAACTCGGTGCGTTCTAGCACAAGAACGGGGGCCTCGACGCCGTCGAGTTCGGCCCGGACCGGCAGCCAGAGTCCTTCGATAGCGTGCGGGGCGGGCGCGGTCATGAACTCAATCTTCGATGGTTTGGGCGGAGGCGGCGGGGAGCGCTTTTTTTGCTTTGGCGCCTAGGGTTTTGAGTTCTTCGACTTGGCCGAGAAGATTGCCCGGGCCGGTCTTCAACTTGCCGAGCGCATCGTCGTAGCTCTCGCGGGCGCGGGCGAGGTGTTTGCCGATTTCCTCAAGGTCGGCAAAGAGGCCGGCGAACTTGTCGTAAAGGCGACCGCCGCGATCAGCGATGGCCTGCACATTTTTCGACTGGCGGTCCTGTTTCCAGAGATTGGCCACGGTTTTCAGGGTGACCAGCAGCGTCGGCGCGGTGCAGAGGATGACGCGGCGGTCGAAGGCCCATTCGTAAAGCTGGCGGTCGTTTTCCAGCGCGAGGGTGAAGGCGGGCTCAAGCGGGACGAACATGAACACGTAGTCGGGCGTGAAGAGTTTGCCGGTGTCCTCGTAGCGCTTGTCGCTGAGCTGCTCGACGTGGGTGCGCACGGCGCGGGTGTGCTCGGCGGTGGCGGCGATGCGCTCGGCGTCGGCGGAGGCGTTGACGGCGCGTTCGTAGGCGACGAGGGAGACCTTAGAGTCGATCACGAGGTGGCGCTGGTCGGGCAGGCGGAGGATGACATCGGGGCGGAGGCGGCGGCCATCGTCGGTGGTGAGCGACTCCTGCGTGAGGTAGTCCTGGCCTTTGATGAGGCCGGCGGATTCGAGGAGGCGGTCGAGTATGAGTTCGCCCCAGGCGCCGCGGGCCTGCGACTGGCCTTTCAACGCATGGGTGAGGGCGTGGGCTTCGTCGGTGATGCGGACGTTGAGCTGGCGGAGCTGTTCGATCTGGGTTTTGAGGGCGGTGCGGTCTTCGCCGTCAGTTTTATAGACGAGATCAACGCGCTGGCGGAAATCGGTGAGCTGCTGGCGGAGCGGGTGGAGGAGGGCTTCGACCTGGGTCTTGTTGTGGTCGGTGAACTTGGCGGATTTTTCTTCGAGGAGTTTGGAGGCGATGGCTTGGAACTCGGTCTGGAGGGTGGCTTTGAGTTTCTCGGCGTCGGCGAGGTAGCGTGCGGCGAGGGTTTCGCGTTCGGCAAGGCGTTGCTGACCGGCGGCGAGCTGGGCGGCGAAGGAGGCGCGCTCGGCGGCCAGGTCGGAGCTGAGTTGAGAGTTGAGAGCGGAGAGCCGAGTGCTTTCGGAGCTGGCGGAGGCGAGGTCGGCGGAGAGGCGCGTGTTGTCGGTTTCGCGGGCGCGGAGGCGTTCGCCGAGCTTCGCGTTGAGGAAAAACCACGCGCCGGCGGCACCGGTTACGAGCGAGGCGAGGGCGATGAGAAACGTGTCCACGGGAACCCAGCGTGCGGCGGGCGGCGGTCGCGTCAAAGACAGAAACGCATCAGTGCGCGGCGAAGAGTTCGGAGATCACGTCCTCCAGGGGGACATCCTCGATGGTGATGTCGGCGACGGGGCCGGTGGTGAGGATCTCCTGGGAGACGGCGACGACGTTTTCGGCAGCGAGGCGGACGGTGAACTTGCCCTCGGCCTCGTCGCGGGTGGTTTCGCCGAGGCTCGAGCGCCAGGTTTCGGGGAACATGCCGTCGACAGGGAGGAACGTGATGATTTTCTTTTTGCTGCCGTCGGCGTTCTCGAGGCAGTCGAGGGCGCCGTCGTAGATCTTCAGGCCTTTGTGGATCACTATGACGCGATCGCAGAGTTCCTTGATGTCGGCCATATAGTGACTCGTGAGGAGGATGGTGACCTTGTATTTGCGGTTATAGTCGCGGAGGAAACGGCGGACGGATTTTTGCGAGATGACATCGAGGCCGATGGTGGGCTCGTCGAGGAAGAGGACGCGCGGACGGTGGAGAAGGGCCGCGATGAGTTCCATCTTCATGCGTTCGCCGAGGG
>JANXRL010000141.1 GCA_025352985.1 Verrucomicrobiota bacterium | reverse complement strand
ACCAGCGACGGCCGCACCATCCAAGTCCCGCAGGACATCCTGGTGGACGAATACGGCCGGCCCGTGGCGAAATAAGGCCGGCTCGCGAAGGCGCAGAGTGTGTTGGCAACCTCCCAATTTGAGGCATGTATCCGAAATCGGACAGCCCCCTTTTTCGACCCGCTTCAATGCTTTGTTGAAAAGCAAGATGTTCTTGATCCGCTCATCTGCGTCCGTCTTGCCCTCGAATACCGCGATGATTTGCTCAGCAGATATCCAAAGCTGTTTATAAAATCCTCCGCAACGAGGTTGCCCATCGGATTCTTTTTCGCCCGCTCGACGCAGTGCCTCCTGGACAATGACCAACCCTACGGAATCAGGAATACAAGCTATCTGCTTGAATCCTTGATCCATGAGACATCCCTTAAGATATCCCAAGGCATAAGGCATGGCGCGATCACTGACTATAGCTCTTCGCGTGGGGAATTGCAGAGTCGCATAAAGAAGTCGCTTCGGGAGCGTTAATAAAAATCGAAACATATCTGAAATATCATTTTAGGTCGGATTAAAGGAATCGGCCCTCAATTTCCGCAATTATCCTAGCCAACGTCGCAGCAGCCAGACTTGGGTGACCACGAGGGCGAAATCGACCGCCGGCACACTGGCCCAGCCCAACGACAACCCTCCGCTCGCGATGGCCACGGTGATGAAGACGCCCGCCGAGAAGCGGAAGGGAATCGTCAGCTCCAGCAGCGTGCGCAGGCGGGCTTCGCCGCCGAGCGCAAGCGCCAGCAGGTAGCTCGCGCCCACCGCCCACACGAACGCGCCCACCCAGCGCAGCCAGACCAACGCCTCCGCACCGGGCACGGACAATCCCATGAGCGGGAGCACGTGCGCGGGCACGAAGGCCAGCCCGAGGCCGGAGCAGAAATCGGCGGCGCCCGCCCCGAGCGCGAGCCACCAGGCGAAGCGTTGGATCGGGAATTTCATTCTCGTAGGAGCCTGCTTGCAGGCGATGGTTGGCGGGAGTGCATAAGTTCAAACCATCGCCTGCAAGCAGGCTCCTACAACGGAAATTTTAGGCGCCTTGCGTCGCCACGAGGCCGGAGCGGCCGTCGATCTCGGCCATCACAAGGTCGCGCACGGGAATGGCCGCGCGGTCGCGCAGCATGTCCTTCGCCAGGTCGTCCATGCGCACGAATTTCACGCCGCGCTCGGCCAGGGCGGTCATCAGCTCGCAGAAGAGCCCGATACGGCCCATGCCCTCGATCTCGGCATGGAGCGTGAAGACGTTGGGCCGGTCCTCGCGCAGGAGGCTCAAGTAATGCGCCACGATCTTGTCGTCGGGATACTCAGGGCGGCCCATGAGTTCGTCGAAAGTCGGCAGCGTGCTGGGAATCTCGACCGTGTTGAAAACGCATCCATTGATGCGCGGGAAGAAAGGCGATTCGCCGCGCGTGTCGCTGGCGTAGAGCAGACCAGCCTCGTCGTAAACCTGCTTGCTGTGCGCGCAGGCCTGCCAGCCGGGTGCGCCGGCGGTGAGCGCTTCGGTGACGAAGAGGCGGCGGAACTCTTCGCGGGCCTGGCGGAATTCTTCGCGGACTTCGTCGAGCGTCATGCCGAGCACGTAGTCCTGCCAGCGGAAGTGGTCGTGGCAATGGATGCCGACCTCGAAACCGTCCTTCGCCACGCGGCGCATGACCGCCTCGTTGCTTCGGCCGATGTGCGGCGCGGGGAAGAGGGTGCCGTTCAGGAGGGTGCGCACGCCGTAGATCTGCACAACGCTCGTGCGCGAAACTTTCTGGAAAAAACCCGGACGGAAGACACGGCGGATGGCCTTGCCAGTGTTGTCCGGCCCAAGGGAAAACAGAAAACACGCGGGCGCGTTGAACTCTTTGAAGAGCGCAGTGAGCGCGGGCACTCCGAGACGCGTGCCGCGGTCGGTATCGACATCAACCTTGAGCGCGAGAACGGGAGGCATGAGTCGGGGGAAAAGATTATCGGGAACTCAGGAAATCAGGAACGGAGAAATACCAGATTAAACTCCGACTCTGTTCCTGATTTCCTGAGTTCCAGATAAAATGGGTCGCAGGGAGATGCCGGGCCTTATTCGAGCGAGTAGTCCTTGTGCGCGAGGTGGTAGTCGAGCGTGAGCTTGATCGCGGTCTTGAGGTTCACCTTGGGCTTCCAGCCGAGCTGCTTCTTGATGTTGTTGATCGAGGGCACGCGTTTCTGGATGTCCTGATAGTATTTTCCAAAGTAGGTGCCGGAGGAAACCTTCACGACTTTGGCGGCCTTCACGTGCTCGGCGTAGTCGGGGTAGTCCTTGAAGGCGGTGATGATGAGCTTGGCGAGGTCGGCCACGCTCACGTCGTTGCCAGGGTTGCCGATGTTGAAGATCTGGCGGGAGGCCTTGCCGTCCTTGTTCTCGATGATGCGGAGGAGCGCGTCCACGCCGTCGTCGATAAAGGTGAAGGAGCGGCTCTGCTTGCCGCCGTCCACGAGCTGGAGGGGTTTTTTGAAGATGACGTTGGAGATGAACTGCGTGAAGAGGCGCGAGCTGCCTTCCTTCGGCTCCATGACGTTGTCGAGCTGCGGACCGATCCAGTTGAAGGGGCGGAAGAGCGTGTAATCGACGTTATCGCGGACTCCGTAGGCGTAGATGACGCGGTCGAGAAGCTGCTTGGATGAGGCGTATATCCAGCGTTGGCGCTCGATCGGGCCGTAAACCATCGTGCTGGTGGCTTCGTCGAGCTCGGCATCGGGGCACATGCCGTAAACTTCGGAGGTGGAAGGGAAGATGATGCGCTTTTTGTATTTTGCGCACTTGCGGACGATGTCGAGGTTGGCCTCGAAATCCAATTCGAAGACGCGCAGCGGATCCTTCACGTATTGGACCGGATTGGCGATGGCGACGAGGGGGATGACGGCGTCGCACTTTTTGACGTGATACTCGATCCACTCGCGGTTGATGGTAATATCGCCCTCGACGAAGGTGAAGCGCGGGTTACCCAGGCTGTCGGTGAGTTTGTGGCTGCCGATGTCCATGCCGTAAACCTCCCAGTCCTTCTGCTTGAGAATGGCGCTGGTGAGGCTGCTGCCGATGAAACCGTTGGCTCCGAGGATGAGGACTTTGAGTGGCATGGGATTTAAAGGGATGAGGGTTTAAAGGATTTGCCCAACTTGCAAGATTGCCGAAACGCCGTGGCGCCAGCCGGTGCGCGTGAGTTCGAGCGAGCCGTCGGCCGTGGCGATGACGATGGGGTCAACCGAGAGGACTTCGCAGGGCTGGCCCCGACGGCCGAGCGTGGCGGCGGAAACGGGTTCGGCCCACCACACCATGAGGCGCGCATCGCCGATGTCGGTGAACGCGCCGGGATACGGATCGGTGACGGCGCGGATGAGGTTGAAAATCTGCGCGGAGGTTTGGTTCCAGTTGATGCGGCCGTCCTCGGGAGTGCGTCCGCCGAAGGTGGTGGCCTGCGAGTGGTCCTGCGGCGTCTCCTTCGCGGTGCCGGCGAGGAGCGCGTCCATCTGGCGGGCAAGCAGGACGCGGGCGCAAGGCATGACCTTGCGGAAGGCGACCTCGGCGGAATCGCGCGGGCCGATGGCGACGCCCTCCTGGTCAACCACGTCGCCGGCGTCGGCGCTTTTCACCATGCGGTGCAGCGTCATGCCGATGCGCGATTCACCGTGGAGGACGGCCCAGTTGATGGGCGCGCGGCCCCGGTATTTGGGGAGGAGGGAGCCGTGGATGTTCCAGGCGCCGAGGGGGGGCATCGCGAGGATCTTGGTCCCGATCATGTGCCGGTAGTAAACCGACAGGATGAGGTCGGGCTGGAGCGCGGCGATTTTTTCGCGCCACTCGGGGTTGTTGACGGACTCGGGCGTGAAGACCGGCAGACCGCGCTCGCGGGCGGCGACGGCGGGGGTCTTGAACCAGATTTTTTCGTTGGGGTTATCCTCGTGGGTAATGAGGGCGACGACGTTGTCGCCGCGCGAGAGCAGCAGGTCGAGGCAGGTGTAGCCGACCTCGCTGTAACCGAAGAAAAGGATGCGGGGCTTCGACATGGGGGCGGCTCAGGACTCTGAAAAGGTAGGGACGGACCGCTGGGCCGTCCGGTTAGAGATGCGAACGTGTTTGATCGTTCGCGGCGGGCCCAGCGGTCCCGCCCTACCCACAGACAAAAGGCATGCAGAGGTTGGCATCAGGACTTCGTGTCGAGGATATGGCTCACGTGGTAGCGGGCGCGGCCGCGCACGACCTGGTAGGTGCGGCCCACGTATTCGCCGATGAGGCCCACGCCGACCATCGTCACGCTGAGGAGAAAGATCACGATGCCGAACAAGGTGAACGTTCCGCCCTCTTCCGGACCGATGATGATGCGGCGGCCGGCCAGCACGAGGACCAGCACGAAGCTCAGGGCCGAGCAGACGCCGGCGAACATCGTGAAGAGCTGGAGCGGCGCAGTGGTGAACGCGGTGATGAGGTCGAAGTTGAGCCGGATGAGCTTGTAGACCGAGTAGTTCGACACGCCCGCATGGCGCTCTTCGTGCGCGACGGGAACTTCGGTGGGGTTTTGCGAGAGCGTGTAGGCGAGCGCGGGGATGAAGGTGTTGACCGCGCCGCTGCGCACGATGGCGGCGACCACGTCGTGCGAATAGGCGCGGAGCATGCAGCCCTGGTCGGTCATCTCGATGTTCGTCATCTGGCGGCGGGCGACGTTGACAAGGCGCGAGGCGTAGCGGCGGAAGGCGCTGTCCTGGCGGTTCTGGCGGGCGCCGCCCACGCAGTCGAAACCGGCGTCGGTGGCGGCGAGGAGCTTGGGGATTTCCTCGGGCGGATTCTGGAGGTCGGCGTCGAGCGTGACGACCACGGCGCCGCGCACGCGCTCGAAGGCCGCGATGATGGCCATGTGCTGGCCGTAGTTGGCGTTGAACTCAATGACGCGGGTGACGTCGGGGCGGGCGGCGTGCTGCGCGGCCAGAAGCTCGCGCGAGCGGTCAGCGCTGCCGTCGTTGGTGAAGATGATCTCGTAGGCGCGGCCGAGGCCGTCGAGCACGGGGTAGAGCCGCTTGAAGAGCAGCGGCAGGTTGGCCTCCTCGTTGTAAACGGGGATGACGACGGAGAGCGGCAGGGTTGCAGCAGGAGAGGTGCTCATAATTTCGAATGGGCCTGAAGAATGGATACGAGGGTCGTGACGACACGCGCAATCTCGGCGCGGGTGAGAGTGGGAAACAGCGGCAGCGTGAGGATGTTGCGGCAAACCGCCTCGGCCTTCGGAAAGTCGCCTTCTTTCCAGCCCTGGCGGCGGTAGAGCGCGAACAGATGAATGGCGGGATAATGCACGCCGGCGCCGACGCCCGCTTCCTGAAGCTTGGCCATCACCTCGGCGCGCTTGAGGGTGAGCGTCGAGGGCAGCACGACTTGGAACATATGCCAGTTGCTCTCCGCGAAATCCGCCGGCGGCAGGCCGAGGCCGAGCGCGTGGACGGCGGGCGTGTCGAGCAACTCGAAGTAATGGCGGACGAGTTCGCGGCGTTTCGTCGTGAACTCGTCGAGGCGCGCGAGCTGGCCGAGACCGACGCGGGCGGCGACGTCGGTGAGGTTGAATTTGCCTCCCAAAATCTCGACCTCCATGCCGTCGAAGCCGGTGCGGACGACGCCTTGCAGGCGGTATTGCTCGGCGAGCCTGGCCTCGCGCTCGTCGTTGAGGACGAGGCAGCCACCCTCGATGGACGTGATGTTTTTGTTGGGGTGAAAACTGAACGACACGAAGTCGCCGAACGCGCCGATGCGGCGGCCGTTCCAGGTGGTGCCGAACGATTGCGCGGCATCCTCGACGACGCGGAGGTTGTGTTTCTTCGCGATGGCATGGAGCCGGTCGCGGTCAACCGGAAGGCCGGCGAGATCGACCGGGATGATCGCGCGTGTCGCGGGTGTAATCGCCGCCTCCACGAGCGAAAGGTCGATGATGCGCGTCGCCGGATCGATGTCCACGAACACGGGCTTTGCGCCGACTTCGAGGATGACGTTGCTGGTGGCGACCCATGACAGTGGCGTGGTGATCACCTCATCGCCCGGACCGATTCCCGCGATGCGCAACGCGATCTCCATCGTGCAGGTGCCGGAGTTGAAGACGCGCACCGGGCGGCCTCCGCAATACTCGGAGAGCCTCGCCTCGAACGCCTTCACCTGCGGGCCGGAGGTGATCCAGCCGGAGCGCAGCACCTCGGCCACGCCGGCGATGGTCTCGTCGTCGATGGTGGGCCGAGTGAGCGGGATAAACGGCAGCTTGGGACTGGAGTCGGGCACGGTGGCGGGCGCGGGCATGGGTTAGGGCTGGCGGTTTACCACGAGAACATATCGGGGCGTTTCGGCAATCACCGTGAACGGCAGGCCCTGCTCGGTGAAAAGCTTTTTGTAGCCGGCCGTGCGCACGACCGCATAGGAAACCCCCGGCTCGCGCCAGCGGGTGAAAAACGCGGGGAATTTCATGAAGCGCGAGGCGGTCTTCTCCGGCTCCGCCTCGATGCCGTAGAGCAGCTCGCCGGCGTAGTTGACCACGCTCACCGTGCGCCCGAGATAGACCGGCAGATCCTGCGCGTAGTCGCTCACCACAAAGACCGCGTCGGCGGGCTGGAGGCGGATCTTCAGCAGCGCCGCGAGGGACTTGCTCGAACGGTCGTTGAACAAATTCGCCGCCAGATTGGCCGAGGCAAAGAAAACCACGCACGTCACCGCGAGGCCGATCAACGCCCCGCGCACCGCTCCGCGCCGCAGACACAGGCCGACCGCCAGTGCCCCGCCCCCCAGCACCGCGCCGACGAAGAAACGCCACGGCAGCAGTTGCGGCGTGAGGGCGGCTTGCTTTGCCGGAAGCGGATAACACACCGCCGCGCCCGCCAGCACCAGCGCCAGCCCCGCAAACACCCAGAGCCCGCCGCGCAACCCGCGCGCCCCCCGCTCCGCCCACGCCTGCGCGAGGTAGCGCCCGATCAGCACCGCCGCCGCCGGGAACACGGGGGAGATGTAGGTGATGAGCTTCGACTGCGACTTGGAGAAAAACGCCACGATCAGCACGATCCAGAACACGAGAAACCACGCCTCGAGATTACGCCCGCGTTCGCGCCAGCCGCCCGCCAGCGATTGCCGCACGGACTGCCACGCAAACACCACCCATGGGAAAAGCCCCGCGACCAGGATGGGCATGAAAAACCACCATGGCTCGAACCGCCCGTGCTCCGTCGTCGTGAACCGCAGGTAGTGCTCACGCACAAAATAAAACCACGCCCAGCCCGGATCCTGCCCCGCGTGATGCAGTTCCAGCCCGTGCGCGTAGCCCGGCCAGACGAGCCCGTCCACGCTCGGGTTGCGCAGCGCCGCCAGCACATGCCACGGCGCGGTGATGGCCAGCAGCACGAACGCGCCGACCACCGGATAACACGGCCGCAGCGCACGCCACTGGTTGAACACCAGCAGCCACACAAACGCCACCATACACGGCAGCAGGAAACCGATCAGGCCCTTCGTGAGCGTTGCCAGCGCCATGCACACGTAAAACGCCATGAACAACCACCGCCGCCGCGCCCCCGCCGGCTCGCGGATGCCGACAATGAACGCCAGCAACGCCCCCGCGATCGTCACCCCCACGACCATGTCGAGGAGGATGATCCGACTCAGCCCGTAATAAAGAATCGCCGTGGACACCACGAGCGCCGCCCACCACCCCGTCGCCCGACCGTAGAGCGCGCGTCCGGCCGCATACGTCATCAGCCCGCCCGCCAGCGCAAACACCGCGCCCCACAAACGCGCCGTCCATTCATTCACACCATCCGTGCCCGTAAGCGGGCCCACGACTTCAAACGTCAGCGCCGACAACCAGTAAACCAGCGGAGGCTTCTCGAAATATTTTACGCCGTTGAGCCGCGGAGTAACGTAGTCACCCGTCGCCGCCATCTCGCGCGGGATTTCCGTGTAGCGCCCTTCGTCCGGATTGTTGAGCGAGCGGCTGCCCAGAAAAAGCCCGAACCACAGGCTCAGCGCCAGCGTCAGCAGCAACAGATCGCGCCCCCAGCCGTCGCGGTCGGCGGGCGGATCAGGAGCAGCGGAAGGCACGGCGGCTTGGACGGACGTCATGAATTAAAGGTGGATTAACTGAAGCCTGCCGCTTCCAAGGGCAAGACTGCGAAACAATCCCCCGGATCCACGTTCCGGATTACAAAGCCGTAATACATCCCGTGCCGGAAACACGCGCTTTGGTCTCGTGAGCCGCGCGCATAACCCTAAAGTGACGTAACCATGCGGATTTTGGTGATCGAAGACGAAAAAAAGGTCGCCGAGCTCGTTTGCGAAGGCCTCGCGGCCGAAGGCTGGACCACGGAAGCGTGCCACGACGGGGAAGAGGGCCTGCAACTCGCCAGCCGGCAGGCCTACGATGCGCTGGTTCTTGATATCATGCTCCCCGGCCGGGACGGCTTGTCCGTCCTCGCGGCGCTGCGCACGGCGCACAACACCGTTCCCGTCATCCTGCTCACCGCCCGTGGCGACGTCGAGCAACGCGTCAAGGGTCTCGATCTCGGGGCCGACGACTACCTCTCGAAACCTTTTTCCATGACCGAGCTGGCCGCCCGCCTCAAAGCCGTGTGGCGCCGCCGCTCGGGCGAAGGCCTGAGCCTGATCACCCACGCCGATCTCGTCGTGAACCTCCACTCGCACAGCGTCCAGCGCGGCGCGCACAAGATAGACCTCACCGGCCGCGAATTCATGCTGCTTGAATTCATGCTTCGCCACGTCGGCCGCGTAGTCACGCGCATGGAACTCTGCGAACACGTCTGGGGTTATCACTTCGACCCGGGCACCAACGTGGTCGACGTCGCCGTCCAGCGACTGCGCAAGAAGCTCGACGAAGACCACGCGGTTAAGCTCATCCAAACGGTGCGCGGAACCGGCTACATGTTGAAGGCGGCTTCATGAAGCCCCTCCCCATCCGCTGGAAAATCACGCTATGGTCCGCCGCGACCACCAGCGGGGCGCTGCTGGTTTTTGCGATCGGGACCATTATCAACCTCTATCTCGACCAGATCGCGACCGCAGACCTTGAGATGACCGCCGAAGCCGAACACCTCATGGAGGCGCCCTCCACCGAAACGCGCTACGGTCCGTGGCTGCAGCACACCGCCCCGGAAGGCCCCCTCATGGCCTGCTCCATTTTCTCGGCCAACCCCCGTTTCATCACAAACCCGCCTCCATCGCCGGACGTCTTCGCCCGGCGCGCGCTCGGCATCCACCAGCCGCAAAACCTGCACCGTGCCGACGGTTCATGGCGGGTCTGCACCTACCTGGTCAACCATCGCGAGATTCTCATCGCTTACGACCTGTTCGACGTGAGAGACCGCATTTCGGATCTGATCGCAGCCTGCCTGCTCGCGCTTCCCCTGGGCACCGCCTTCACCGCCTTCGGCGCATGGATCGTCGCCGGACGCGCCCTCGCGCCGGTGCGCACGGCGACCGAGACTGCGGCCGCGATCGAAGCCGGAGCCCTCGATCTCCGGCTCCCGCCGGCCACCGTCAACGACGAGATCGGCCGGCTCACCACCATGTTGAACCAGATGCTCGACCGGCTGGAAAAAAACTTCCGGCAGGCCGACCGGTTCGCCGCCGACGCCTCGCACGAGCTCCGCACTCCGCTCACCATCATGCGGGGGGAGATCGACTCCCTGCTCGGCCGCACCGACCTCGCGCCTGAAATCGAAGCCAGGCTCCTGAGCCTGCAGGAGGAAATCGCCCGCATCAACCGCATCACGGAGCATCTGCTGCTGCTCGCCCGCTTCGACGCCGGCAAGTCGTCGGCCGCCTCCCACGCACGCGTCAATCTGAGTGCATTGGCGCGCGACGCTCTGGAGGACGCCGAGCTTTTCGCCGCAGGCCAGGCCATCCGCATGGAAGTCGATATCACCCCGGACATCGCGATCCATGGCGACGCCGGCCAGCTCCGCCGCGTCCTGCTCAACCTCCTTGAAAACGCCTGCAAGTTCAACGTCCCCGACGGTCTCGTCCGCTGCGAATTGCAGGTCCGCGGAGGCCTCGCCCGACTCTCCGTGGCCAACACCGGCCCCGGCATACCGCTGGAAATGCAGCCGCGGATCTTCCAGAGATTTTTCCGCGCCGACACTGCGCGAGGCACGGTAGGACACGGCCTGGGCCTGAGCCTGTGCCGCGAAATCGTGCAGGCGCACGGCGGACGCATCGGCCTGAATCAGGAGACGCACGAAGGGTTCACGGAATTTGTCGCGACCCTCCCTCTCCCGCCAGCCGGCGCGGACTGGGCGGCGCAGAGCATTACCCATTTGTAATCGTATATCTGGCCGCCGCGTTGAACAACGCCCGCCCCCGCTGCGTCTAGCATTGCACAGCCTCCAACCCGTTCACCGGGACGGTGGCCCTGCAAAAAAACATACCGCTTAAAATTCGTCGCGCGTCCGTCAGGCCGCGCCTCCCGCAGGAACCTCCCTGCCTCTTCCCCACCCCATTACTTTGCGGAGCACCCAATGCCCCGCCCTTGGCTTTGCCATGCTTTTTTTCAACGCACACCCATGAAAATCCTCCAAATCCTGCCCGAGCTCAACTCCGGTGGCGTCGAGCGCTGCGTCGCCGATCTTGCGACCCACTTCGTCCGCCGAGGCGACGAATCGCTCGTCGTCTCCAATGGCGGCGCAATGGTGCCCGCGCTGGAAGCATGTGGAGTCCGCCACATCACCATGCCGGTGCATCGCAAGCACCCGGCCTCGCTCCTTCAAGTCGGTCCGTTGCGCCGGTTGCTCGCCGCCGAACGCCCGGACATCCTCCATCTCCACTCGCGCCTGCCCGCATGGATCGCATGGCTGGCTTGGCGCGGACTCCCGCCGGCAACCCGCCCCCGTCTAGTCACCACGGTGCACGGGTTTTATTCCAAGGGCCGCTACTCCGCCATCATGACGAAGGGGGAACGCATCATCGCCGTGTCCCACAGCGTTGAACGCTACATTCTGGAAAGTTATCCCGACGCCGATCCGCGCCGCATCGTCACCATTCCCGACGGCGTGGACCCGGTGCTGTTTCCCACCGGCTACCGCCCCCCGGACTCTTGGCGCGAGACGTGGGATAGAAACCACCCGGAAGCCCGCTACCGGCTGCTCATCACCTTGCCCGGCCGATTGACGCGCCTCAAAGGCCATCACGATTTGATCCGCATCATCGGCGCCTTGAAACACCTGCCCGTGCAAGGAGTGATCGCCGGCGGAGCCAACCCGAAAAAAGCCGCCTACGAAAAAGAACTGCGCCAGGCCGTCGCCCAGGCCGGACTGGAAAATCGCATCACCTTCACCGGCGCCTGCGACAACTTGCGCGACATCCTCGCGGCTTCGTCCGTCGTGCTCTCGCTCAGCACCAAGCCCGAAGCTTTCGGCCTCACCACCCTGGAAGCGCTCGGCCTCGGCGTGCCCGTGGTGGGCTACGACCACGGTGGCGTGGGCGAACAACTCGACGCGCTGCTCCCCTCCGGCAAGATCGCACCGGGCAACTGGATGGCTGCGGCCCAGCGTATCGCGGATTTTCTGGCCGAACGTCCCTCCATCGCGACGAACCATCCCTACACCCTCGCCCGTTCGCTCGCCGCCACCGGCGACCTTTACCGCGACCTGCTGAAACAATCGAAGCCGCTGGGTGTTCATGCCCCAGTCCCTTTCGCCGTTCTGCCGGCCCGTTGACGGTCTGAGCATGCCTGGCCGCGATTTCCGCCCGAAAGCGAGACGCCCGACCTGCCCTTCGGCACCGCCGCCACGATCAAGACCGGCAAGGCCGCCTCCATCCGTGAACCGGTCGACCTCAGTGCGCTGGCCCGAAAGACATGCAAAGACGCCGAACTTTTCTCTTCCGCGCAAAACATCCTCATCGAGGCGTTTATCGCGGCCGATGTCGTGGTCATCGGCGAGCTCGCCCGCATCTCCGTCACCAACACCGGTCCCGGCATCCCACCAAAGCTGCTCCCGCAGCTGTTCAACCGGTTTTTTCCGCTGATGCCGCCCGCAACCACTCCGGCCACGGCCTGGGCCTGAGCCTCTGCCGCGAAATCCATCTGGCCCTGATTCACAGGACGGCCTCACCCAATTTGTGGTGACCTTACTCCAATCCGCTTACGTCAGAAGCACATGAGGCCCGCTTTATATTGCAGCATCGTAATTAATTACCAATTTGCAACTAGCCACTTTTGAACAGCCAACATTTGCGAAACGTCTATTCAGGCACATATCACTTGTTGGCGAGAAGAGCCGCACTGAGTTTACACCCGTTATCATTCATATCTCCAAAAAAATCCGCACCGTTGATTTTGACCCGTGTGGGCGCCCGGCCGCCGGCCCGACGTCGCCGACACCCGCTCCACCGCCCTTCAAGCCCTGAACCATGCCAGCCTCCAGCGACATCCATACCCTGCCGGTGCCGCCAATCACCTATCGCTGGACACGCAAACTCAACGAAGTGACCGCCGCCTGGAACCAATGCTTTCCAAACGGCGGCACCCTCCGCGCCTACGCCCTGCAAGCCGCCGCGGAAGCCTCCCGTCTTTCGGACGTCGAAACCCATTATCTCGTGGCCGAAGACAGCGGAGGCGCGGCCTGCGTCGCCCCGTGTTTCGCCTTCAAGGTTTCCCTCGTCACCGTGGCCGGCCCACGCATGCAGCGCCTCGTTGCGCGCGCACGAAAAATCTTCCCCGGTTTCCTTTTTCTCCGCGTGTTCGTCGTTGGCAGCCCCGTCTCCAACTGCGGCGACCTCCTCGGCCTCGGCACCGACGAACAAGCTGCGCGCTGGGACTCCGCGCGACTCGCCGGTTTGTTCAAGGAAATCACCCGGCGCTCCTACGAACTGGGCATCCCCCTTGTTCTCATCAAGGAGCCGGACACCGCGCTCACCACACGACTGCAGAGCGCGCTTGCCGGCCGCTTTTTTTTCGCGGACAGCCTGCCAACCACCCACCTCACGCTGCCCAAAGCCGCGCCGGGTGCCTACCTCGCGGCGATCTGCTCGCGCTACCGCAACAAGCTCAAGAAACGGAAATCCGTCGGCGCGGCAAACCAGCTCACCTGGGAAATTTCCCCCACCTGCCGCGGCCACGAAGACGCGATCCACGAGCTCTACCAACAGGTCCTCGAACACGCGCCGGTTGTCTTTGAACGACTCAACCGCGATTTCTTCCCCGAAGTCGAACGCGCCCTCGGCGAACGCGCTTTTTTCCTTTTCGGCTTTCGCCCGTCCGACGGCGGCGGACGCAAGCTGGTCGCCTGCGAACTCATGCTGCTAGACGGCGACACCCTCCACCCGCTCTACAGCGGCTTCGATTACTGGGTCAAAAAAGACTCCAGCCTCTATTTCAACGCCTTCTACCGCATCATCGAGGAAGCCGAGAAACGCGGCATCCCACGTATTCACTTCGGCCAGACAGCCTACGAAGTGAAAGCCGAGCTGGGCGCGGCCTGCACCCCGCTCTTTGTCGGCGTCCATCATCGCAATCCGCCGCTTCACGCGCTGCTGCGCTCGCTGCGCCGCTGGATTTTCCCCGCCACGGTTTTCCCGGCCAGGGAAGTCTTCGGCAACGAGCCCACTCCGCCCAAAAACCACCGGCCAAAAAAAACCGCCGCATCCCCTTTCCTTAAATGAATCCTAATCCATCCGTTTTCTCCCCCGAGATAGAAATCCAGCTGCGCGACAGCCTCCGCCGCTGCTCGCCGGAGACCGTGGCCGCCGCGATCTCCTATCGCCAGACCGGCGACACCCAATTCCTGCCCGTCGTCATCGGCGGCATCTTTGAACGCTACGTGGAGCCGGAAATCCGTCCCTTGATCACCGCCGCCAACTCCAACGGGCTGCGCGTCATCGAAGACCTCGCCATCGATTCCCTCACCCTCATGGAAATCGTCATGCTGGTCGAGGAGATCGGCGGCGTGGTCATCGCCAACGACGAATTGCGCCAGCTACGCACCCTGGGCGACATCAAGACCTTCGTCGACTGCCGTGCGCGCGGCCTCCCCTACACCGCGCCCGCCGCCAACCCGGCCGTCACCGACCCCTTGGCCAAATCCGCGTAACGAACCGTCTCCATGGCTCTCTCCCTATTCGGCAAACCGACCCGCAACCCCGTCCTCAAGCGCTGCCAGGATGATGTCCTGACCAAGACACGCCTCCGCTACGCGCCCTACTATCACGCGATGGAGGCCCAGCAGGGCAACCGTGTGCGATTGAAGGGCCGCGACCTCATCATGCTCGCGAGCAACGATTATCTCGGCCTCTCGTTTCACCCGAAGGTGATCGAGGCCGGCCGCGCCGCCCTGCTTCAGTGGGGCACCAGCAGCACCGGCGCGCGCACCGCCAACGGCTCCCGCGCCTACCACCTCGAGCTGGAGGAAAAACTCGCCGCCTTCCTCGGCCGCGAAGCCTGCCACGTTCACGCCGCCGGCTATCTCTCGTGCCTCTCCAGCGTCGCCGCTTTCGCCCAAAAGGGCGACATCGTCCTCGCCGATAAAAACATCCACTCGTGCCTCTGGGACGGCATCCGCCTCTCCACCGCCGCCATCGAGCGCTTTTCGCACAACAACCCCGCCGATCTCCGCGCCGTCGCCTCCGCGCTTCCCGACGCGACGCCCAAGCTCATGGTCGTCGAGGGCGTCTACTCGATGGAAGGCCACATCTGCCGCCTGCCCGAGCTGGTCGAGATCGCGGAAGAGTTCGCCTGCTTCAACGTCCTCGACGACGCCCACGGCTTCGGCGTGCTCGGGCGCGGCGGACGCGGCACCGCCGACCACTTCGGCCTCAACGACAAAATCGACGTCATCTGCGGCAGCCTCTCCAAATCACTCGCCAGCACCGGCGGCTTCGTCGCCGGCTCGCGCGACGTCATCGAATACATGCGCACGCACGGCAAGCACACCATCTTCAGCGCCGCGCTCAGCCCCGCGCAGACCGCCGTCGCCACCGCCGCGCTCGATGTTCTCCAAACCGAGCCGTGGCATCTCGAGCGCCTCTGGGCCAACACCCGCAAATACAAAGCCATGCTTAAGTCCCTCGGACTCGACACATGGGAAAGCGAAACGCCCGCCGTTCCCATCGTCCTTGGTGAGATGGAGCGCGCCTATTCCTTCTGGAAAGCCCTCCTCGAAAAAGGCGTGTTCACCGTCATGTCCGTCGCCCCCGCCGTGCCGCCCGGCAAAGACCTGATCCGCACTGCCATCTCCGCGCTGCATACCGACGAACAGATCGACCGGATCGGCGAGGCCATGGCCTACGCCCTGAAAAAATCCCGCTAGTAAATCCCTCGCTGACCGAGTCCTTCCTAGCCCTCGGCCTCATCCCATGTCCACCCCGTCTTCAGTGACGCCCGCCCGACATCTCCCGCTCGCCGCTTTGGTTCTGCTTATCGCCGCATTTTTGATTCCCGGCCTCACGGGGCATGCCCCGTGGAAGCAGGACGAGACCTATATCTTCAGCATCGTTCACCACATGATGCTGACCGGCGACTGGGTCGTGCCCCATGCCTCGGGCGAACCGTTCATGGAAAAACCGCCGCTCTACTACTGGGTGGCCGCCCTTACCTCGCAGAGTTGCTCATCATGGCTGGAACTTCCCGACGGGGCGCGGCTCGCCACCGGACTCTTCATGGCGACGACTTTTATCTTCGTCGGCCTGACCGCCCGCCGCTGGTGGGGTGAAGGATACGGCCGCGCCGCCGTCCTGGCTTTGATGGCGTGTCTGGGCCTGATGTATGAGAGCCACCTCATGCTTACAGATGTGCCCATGCTCACCGGCTTCGCCATGGCCGGCTACGGCTTTTCCCTGGCCAATGAGCGTTCTCTCGCAGGCGGATTCTGGCTCGGTTTCGGCGTGGGCACGGGCTTCCTCGCCAAAGGTCTGCTCATGCCTGGCGTCATCGGAGTCAGTGCCATCGCACTCCCTGTTTTTTTCCGGCAATGGCGCACGGCCATCTACGCACGCGCGCTTGGCATCGCGCTACTCGCGGCGCTGCCGTGGTTGTTAATCTGGCCGATCGCGCTCGGCCTGCGATCAACCGAGCTTTTTCACGAATGGTTTTGGATGAACAACGTCGGCCGCTTCCTCGGTTTCTCGGTCAACCAACTCGGCGCCAGCAACAACCCTTCGTTCTGGCCAAAAACGCTTCCGTGGTTCGCTTTTCCAGCCCTGCCGCTGGCCGCGCTCACGGTGTGGCGGAAACGCCGGGAAATCCACCGAAGCGCCCCCCTCCAATTCGGCCTTGTGGCATTCATCGTCTATCTCTCCGTGCTCCTGGTGTCGGCCTCCGCCCGCAATGGCTACGGCCTGCCCATGCTCGCGACGCTCGCCGTGCTGGCGGCGCCGTCGGTCGCCAGCCTATCGATCACGGTGAATCGCCGCGCCGACATCGCCGCCCGCTATTTTTTCACTCTGCTCGCAATCTTCCTCTGGACCGTGTGGATCATCATGCAGATCACCGGACGCGCCCCCGCATGGCCGTTGCTCACCCGCGCGCTTCCCGCAGATTACGCGATGCCTTTCCTTCCATGGGCCTTCTCCCTCGCCGTGGTCACCACGGCGCTGTGGTTGTTGAGTTGGCGACTGCTGCCAACCCTCCGCGCACGCGGCCTGACGAGCTTCGCGGCGGGGCTCACATTGAGCTGGTTGTTATTCGCGACTCTGTGGCTGCCGTGGATGAACGAAGCCAAAAGCTACCGCCCCGTTTTCACCGCGATGCAACCTCACCTGCCCGTGCATTACCACCAGATCGCCAGCATCAGCCTCGATGAATCCGCGAGCGCCATGTTGCTCTATTACTGCGACATAAAAACCGCCCGCCGCACCACCGGCCCGTTGCCGGATGACGATGTCCTCATCATCCAAGGCCGGCCCGCTTCTCCGCTGCACACGCTTCCGGCTGGCTGGCAACTCTCCTGGGACGGCTGCCGCCACGGCGACACACACGAGCATTTCTGGCTGTTTGTCCTGCCCTCCGTGACCCCGCGCGCCCTGACCATGCTCTGACGGCGCGGGCACGAAACGCGATTGCCCGCTTGCCTCGCGCGCGGCCCCGCGCCCACAGTGGAGCGATGCCCGCCGCCAAGCCCTTCATCTTCATCTGCGGAGCCGATGACTTTCTCGTCAACCGGCAGGGCAAGGCGCGCTACGACGACCTCGCCAAGGACATCACCGACGAATTCTCCCGCGAGATCATCAGCGGTTTCGCCAACAACGTCGGCGAGGTCGAGGCCGCCGTGAACCGCTTCCGCGACAGCGTGCAAACCGTCTCCATGTTCGGCGGCCGCCGCGTCGTCTGGCTGAAAGACGTCAACTTCCTCGCCGACTCCGTCACCGGCCGCGCCGAGAGCACATTAAAACTCGTCGAGGACCTCCAGCAGCTCCTCGAAAAACTTAACCCCGACGAGACCGCCGTGGTCGTCACCGCCGCACCCGTGGACCGCCGCCGTGCCTTCCCCAAGTGGTGCGAAAAGACCGGCGACTTCACCCTCGTCGGCGGAGGCGATGGCGAAGGCGCCGCCGAAGCCCTCGGCGGCGTGATTCTAGCCGAGGCTCGCGAGCTCGGGGTCAGTTTCGGCGAAGGCGCCGCCCAGCTCCTCCTCGCCAAGGTCGGCGCCAACACCCGCCTGCTCATCGAGGAGACGCGCAAGCTCGCCACCTTCTCCGCCACG
>JANXRL010000041.1 GCA_025352985.1 Verrucomicrobiota bacterium | reverse complement strand
CGCCCACCCCGTCCACCCGCTCTGGAACCGCCGCCACACGACCAAGTTCAACGGCGTTTCCTACCCCGTGCAGAAGGCCGCCGCCGCCATCTTCACCCCCGAGGGCAAGGCCGAGGTGAAGGCCATGACCGACTTCTACCTCGCCAACGCCGCACTCATCCGCGCCGCCATGACGCAGCTCGGCTTCTCCTGCATCGGCGGCGACAACGCCCCCTACATCTGGGTCAACACCGGCACCGATTCGTGGGCATTCTTCGACAAGCTCCTCAACGAAGCCCAAGTCGTCTGCACCCCCGGCGCCGGCTTCGGCAAGTGCGGCGAAGGCCACGTCCGCATCAGCGCCTTCAACTCGCGCGAAAACGTCGAGAAAGCCCTCGCCCGCATCGCCACCGCCCTGAAAAAGTAAACACGCTCGCATGACACCTCGCTTCCCCACCCCGGCCGACCCTCTCCTGAAACCGCCGGCACCGGGTTGGCGGGCGGCATGGGCGCTGGCCGTTTTCACCACGGTCGTCCTCGGCACCGCGCAGGCGGCGACCACGGCCGCTGCCGCCCCCCCCGATTCCGCCGAACCGGCGACACCCGCCGCGCCAAAAGACGCGCCGCCCGCCAAGAGCCTGCTCGACGGTGCGACCTACGCCGAACGCGCCGCCGTCTTCCTCAAACACTGCGCCACCGCCAAGCACGCGCAGACGCTCAACGCCAAGCACGGCATGGCGAGCTGCGTTTCCCGCCTGCTCACCGGCGTGGATACCCCGCAAGCATTGCAGCAGTTCACCGCGTCCGCCACCGCGACCTTCGCCGCCGCGCGCACGGGTAAAAGCCCCCTCGATCCCTTCGACAAACACGCGCTCCTCCACACCTGGCTGCTGGCCCGGGACAAGGTCTCCTTCCCGCCCGAGGCCGTCGCCTCACTCCGGGATTACATCGCCCTCTGGAAACACAAAAAATGGGTCGGCTACGGCGCGCTCAACTACCGCCTCATGAACGACGGCTCCGGCTACCTCGCCGCCGAGCAGTGGCCCGCACTCGTCGACGCCGACGGCCTCGACGCCGACCAGATCAAGGCCGCCACCCGAGACCGCCTCTTCGGTTACTTTGACGAGATCGTCCATCGCAACACCCACGAATACGCCGCGCCGACCTACTACGGCGTGGATCTGGCCGCGATGAAGATGCTCGCCGACTTCGCCCTCGATCCGGAGATGAAGAAACGCGCCAGCCTCACCCTCGACTGGATGCTGCTCAACGTCGCCTGCGCCTGGAACCAGGGCTACCACACCGCCCCCGCCGGCCGCGCCAAATACTGGGGCTCCACCAACACCAGCCCCGACTCGATGGACGCCACCGCCGCGATCGGTTGGCTTTATTTCGGCGGCGCGCGCCCCGTGAACGGCGCGGGCATGAACGATGGCGGCTCCCTCTGGTTCGTCGCCGGCGACTACCACCCCCCCGCGCTCCTCGCTGAAATCGCCCGCGACCGCGCCACCGCGTTCACCCATCGCGGCAGCGTCCTCTTCGGCCGCGACGAGCAGGCGCGTTTCACGATCTGGCACACGCCCGTCTTCACCCTCGCCAGCCAGTGGGAAAACATCTCCAGCCCCAACGCCGGCCTCTACAAGGAAACCCGCCGCGCCCTGCTCAAATGGCTCTCTCCCTCCCCCGGCAGCACCTTCACCGTGCTTCAGGAAAATCCCCAGCGCCCCTACCGCCTGGCCGACGGCAAACGCAACGCCTTCGGCTACGGCGAAAACCCCTTCGGCCAGGACCTGCAATGCGAAGGCACGCTCATCGGCGTGTTTAACGTGCCCGAAAACTACCCGCACTACCGGCTCTACGCCCCGTTCAGCCGCGAAGGCGCCATCCTGAAACGCGTCGAGCGCGACGGCTGGTATTTCTGCCACGGCGGCACCGTGCTCTTCGGCTTCCGTCCGCTCCAGCCCTGCAAGTGGGGCAAGTCCGAGCAAAACTGCGACGTGCTCTACGGCGACGCACGCACGGGCGGCTGGATCGTCGAGACCGGCGCGACCACCGCCTACGCCGGCGGCGGGGTGGACGCCGAGCTCGACCGCTTTGCCGCGGCGGTCGCCGCCAAGACCAGAATCGACGCCTCCAGCCTCACCGATCCGGCCCCGCGCCTGCGCTACACCGCGCTCTCCGGACACACGCTCGACCTCACCTACCGCCCGCACGGCAAACCCTACGCCGACCAAAACAAAATCGACGGCCAGCCGGTTGATTACCGTGCGTTCCCGCTCCTCGGCAACCCGTGGGTGGAGCAGGCCGTGGGCGGCGACGCGCTCACCGTCCGCCACGGCGGCCAAAGCCTCGTTTACGACTTCAAGGCCTGGACGCGATCCAACTGAGCATGATCACTTCGCCGGGAGCGCGCCAATAATTTCCTCGCCCAGCGCCGCCACGGCGTCGCCGAGCAACTGCGCGAGCTTGCCGAAATCCTTGCCGTCCCACGCGGCTTGCGGAGCGATGAACGTCTTTCGCATCACCACCGCGCCGCCCGGCTTCGCCTCGGTCACCTCGACCGTGCATACAAAACCTACCGCCAGCGAGCCGTCGGCCTTATGCTCGCCTTCGCAGCGGAGCACGCTCGCGCCCACGTCGTAGTCGCGTTTCTCGTCGAAGGGGAACGGCTGCAAATAAACGCGTCCGATTTTCGGCGAGCTTTGGAGCCGCGCCATCACGATGCGCTCGATGCCAGAGGCGGGCGGCTCGGCCCAGCGCGCGTAGTCCTGGTAGGTGATTTCGTTGGCCGAGTTGCGCACGATCATGGCCTTGCCGCCGAGATAGGGCACGACATCGATGCGGCGCAGGCCGACGCGCAGCGCATCTTCCGACCGCGCCGGGCCGGGGTCGGCAAACGCGGGGCCGGCGAGCACATAGTAATGCGTGGGATCGGCCTGCGGCGCGGGCAGAAAGGAGCAACCTGTCTGGCCGAGCAGCCCGAGGC
>JANXRL010000003.1 GCA_025352985.1 Verrucomicrobiota bacterium | reverse complement strand
CGGTGATGAACAACCAGAAGCCCGAGAAGCTCGTCAAGGAACTCACGCAGGACCGCGAGAAGCTCCGCTCGGTCCAGCAGTCGATCATTTTCGACAAGGCCCTTGATTTGCTGGTTTCCCGGGCTACGGTGACGACAGCCTCAGCGCAGGCCTGATCGGACACCGTAAACCAAGGAAAAATTCGTGAGCTACTACGTCCCCATCGTTCTTGAAAACACCGGCCGCGGCGAGCGGTCGATGGACATCTATTCACGCCTGCTGAAGGACCGCATCATCTTCATCGGCACGCCGATCGACGACATGGTCGCTAATCTCGTGATCGCGCAGATGCTGTTCCTCCAGATGGAAGACCCGAAGAAGGACATCCACTTCTACATCAACTCGCCCGGCGGCGTCGTGACCGGTGGCATGGCCATCTACGACACGATGAACTTCCTCCAGTGCGACGTGGTGACGTATTGCATCGGCCAGGCCGCCAGCATGGCTACCGTGCTGCTCGCCGCAGGCACGCCCGGCAAACGTTTTGCCCTGCCCAACAGCCGCGTGATGATCCACCAGCCCAGCGGCGGCGCGGGCGGCCAGACGGCCGACATCATGATCGCCTCGAAGGAAATTCTTCGCTGGCGCCAGACGCTCAACAGCGTCATCGCCAAGCACACCGGCAAGACCGCCGAGCAGGTCGGCACCGATTCCGACCGCGACTACTACCTCAGCGCGCACGAGGCTAAGGCCTACGGCATCGTTGACCACGTCGTGGAGTCCACCCGCGAAGTCATCAAGCTTGGGATTCCGGCGATCGCGGCCTGAGCGTTCGATTATGGATTAAACAATTAAAGACGGCCCCTTCGGGTGCCGTCTTTTTTGTGAACTCGACTCGCGCCGTCTCCCGCTAACATCCTTCTCCCATGGCTAAACCCACGCGTATGACTCTTTGCTCCTTCTGCGGAAAATCGCAGGCCGAGGTCAAAAAAATCATCGCCGGTCCCGGCGTCCACATCTGCGACGCCTGCGTCAATGTCTGCAAGACGATCATCGACCGCGAAGTGAAGCAGCCCGCGATCGACGCGAAGCCCGCCTTCCGCCTCGTCAAGCCGTCGGAAATCAAACACGCACTCGACGACTTCGTGATCGGCCAGGATCACGCCAAGAAAGTTCTCTCGGTCGCGGTCTATAACCATTACAAACGCCTCATGCTCGACGCGGGCCAGACGCCCGCCGCCAACGGCGCGCTCGCGCCCGAGTTCAACGAAGTCGAGATCGAGAAGAGCAACATTCTCCTCACCGGCCCGACCGGTTCAGGCAAGACGCTCCTCGCCCGGACGCTCGCGAAGATTCTCGACGTGCCCTTTGCCATTTCCGACGCGACCACGCTCACCGAGGCGGGCTACGTGGGCGAAGACGTTGAGAACGTTGTCCTTCGCCTCCTCCAAGCGGCGAACTACGACGTGAAACGCGCGGAGTGCGGCATCATCTACATCGACGAAATCGACAAGATCGGACGCAAGACTGAGAACGTTTCCATCACCCGAGACGTCTCCGGCGAAGGCGTGCAGCAGGCGCTTCTCAAGATTCTCGAAGGCACCGTGTGCAACGTTCCCCCGCAAGGCGGGCGCAAGCACCCGAATCAGGAATACGTGCAGATCAACACAGCCAACATTCTCTTCATCTGCGGCGGAGCGTTCGTCGGGCTCGAAAGCATCATCCAACGCCGGCTCGGCCAGCGCAGCCTCGGTTTCTCATCGATCAAGGCGCAGCACGATCAAGTCGCGGGCGGCCTCACGATGGATGCCGAGGGCGTCATGAAGGCCATCGCGCCCGAGGATCTCGTGCGCTTCGGTATGATTCCCGAATTCATCGGGCGCTTGCCAGTCGTCTCGGTGCTGGACCCGTTGCAAATCGCCGACCTCGAAAAAATCTTGCTGCGCACGAAGAACGCCATCGTGAAACAGTATTCCAAGCTTTTCGCGATGGACGGCGTGCGGTTGAAATTCACGTCGGACGCGATCAAGGCCATCGCGGCCAAAGCCATCGAGCTGAAGACGGGGGCTCGCGCGCTGCGGGCGATCATGGAGAACCTGATGTTGGAAGTGATGTATGAACTTCCCCAGCGCGACGACGTCGCCGAAGTGGTGATAGATGCTGCGGTGGTCGCAGGTCGTAAGAAACCGCGTCTCGTTAAGGTCAGCAGCGACGCCGTCTCCAATCGAAAAGACGCGGCATGAGTGGCCGTGTCGGCCGTTTTCGTCCGTTCCTCGTGATTGCCTCCATCAAACAACTCCTTCGCACGCCGGCGTGTGCTCTGCCCAAGGCGGCTCGCTGGTGGATAGTCGGATTACTGCTTGCCTACACGCTGGTCGGCACCGTCGCTTTGGATCGCTGGCAACAGCGCAGTGGCCAGCCGGTCCGGCAACTGGGCTTTGGCTATGGCGTGCTCATAGATGCCATCGAAAAAACCGGCGAATACCGGGTGGCGGCTGGCGTGCATTATCCCGGGGTCGCTTTCAGTGCGCACCGTCTGCCGTTCATTCCCTATTTTATCATCACGTTGCAAGAGGTGTTGGGCGACGACCTTGGCCGCATCGCGCTGGTGAAATGTTTTTTGTTTAACGCGCTGTTGATTTTGGCAGTCCTTGCCGTGCTGCGGACGGCAAGGGCGCCGACTTGGGGCGTGTTGTTGCTGCTGGGCTTTGTTCTCACCATGCCGCGCTGGGGCCTCAACGTTTTCGAGATAGGTCTCGAAGAGGGTTATAATATCACCGCCCTCACCCTGCTCTTTGCTTTGCTCTGGTTTGGCGACGCGGGCAAGCGCGCGGGGCTCGGCTGGGTGTTCACGGTTGGGGCGCTGCTCGTGCTTCTGCTTTTCTTGAAGAGCTCCATGATTTATTGGTGTCTCGCCGTTCCTGTCTTGGTTTGGCTGCGCACGCGTGATCTGCGCGCGGCCGGCGTTTTGCTTGGTCTGGTGCTCGCGGGATTGGTGGGATTGGCTTCGTTCAATCAGGTTCACGCGGGGCGTTTCACCACCGGTTCATCTTGGGAGGGCTGGAATCTCTACAAGGGTAACTGTCAATATACGAAGGAACTCTATCCGCCTTACAGCCTCGATATCCTCGATTACGAAGGAAAGGTCACGGCTGACCGACCGCTGCGGGATGAATGGGACTACAATGCCTATTTCAAGCAGCGAGCCGTTGATTTTATCCGTGGTCATCCAGGTGAATTTATCGGACTTTCGGTGCGCAAGGCCTGGGTGTTTTACGGTGAGATCCGGCCGACCGGTTTGCAGCGTGGCGAGGCGCGGTATGGCAAGCCGATGACCGTCCTGCAAATTCCCTGGATGCTGGGTTTCCGCGTGTTGCTGTGGGCGGCAATCCTGCTGGCGCTGCAGACGCTCTGGCGCGAGGCGTGGCGTTCGCAAGCCGGGATAACGGCTGGAACCTACCTCGCGTTTCTCGTGCTCTACTCAGGATTTCACGTGGTTGGTTTCGCCTATGAACGGCACGTGATGCCGGTGGTCATGCCTACGGTGCTCTACCTTCTCTGGGTTTGGAGCAACCGTGTGCGCACTGCGGCCGATCCGGTGGAAATTCAAAGGGCGCAGACTTAAGCCTGCGCCCCCGAGCCACCGTCCGTCGGCATTACCAATCGAAACTTTCGTCCTTGCCGATGGATAGAGAGAACTCGACGAAGAGCTGGACGGTGCGTTCGACGTCTTCGAGATCCACGACCTCGCTGGGAGTGTGCATGTAGCGGAGCGGGATGCTCACCAGGCCCGTGGCCACGCCGCCGCGGCCCACTTGGATCGCGCGGGCGTCGGTGCCAGTTGGTCTCGGGTCGGATTCGATCTGGTAGGGGATTTTAAGTTTCTTAGCGGCTTTCACGAGGCGCTCGTAAACCTTGGGATTGATGTTGGGTCCGCGGCAGATGATCGGGCCGCCGCCGAGCTTGGTCTCGCCATATTTGCGGTTGTCGCAATCGGAATGGTCGGTCGCGTGGCCGACGTCCACGGCGAGGGCGATGTGCGGGTTGACCGCGTAGGCGGCGGTGATCGCGCCGCGCGTGCCGATCTCTTCCTGCGCGGTGGCGACGGCGACGAGCTTGGCGGCGAGTTTTCTCTTGGTCGCAGCGAGGCGGATAAGAGTTTCGCCGACGACATAGGCGCCTACCTTGTTGTCGAAGGCGCGGGCGGCGCCGATGCTGCCGTGGATCAGTTCAAACTCGTGGTCGTAGGTGACGGTGTCGCCGATGGAGACGCGTTCAAGAGCCTCTTTTTGGGAATGGGCGCCGATGTCGATCCAGATTTCGTGAATCTCGGGGACCTTCTTGCGGTCGGCTTCTTCCATGAGGTGGATGGCGCGTTTGCCGGTGACACCTTTGATCGGGCCGTTGGCGGTCTGAATGACAACACGGCGGCCGGAGATGACGGTGCGGTCGTGGCCGCCGATGGTGTCGAAGTAGATGAAGCCGTCTTTGTTGAGGTAGGTGATGATGAGGCCGAGTTCATCCATGTGACCGGCGAGCATGAGCACGGGATCGCCTTTGGGGTTGAGCGTCGCTAGGCGGTTGCCCATCGCGTCCTTGGCGTAGGTGTCGGCGGCGGGTTTGACGTAGTGGTCGAAGACTTTTTGGGCTTCGAATTCGGCGCCGGAAGGGGAGCGGGCGTGGAGCAGATCGACGAGAAATGCGGGGGCTTGGTATTTCGACATGAGAAGAGATTAAGCGGTTTTCACTACGAAACACACGAAATAGACAAAAAGAAGATAGGAAAAAAACAGGCGGAGATTTGATTTTTAAGGGAGCGGCTCGAAGAGATAGTCGTATCCCGACGAGGGGGTAGCAGGAGCCTCTTTAAAAATCGGAGTGGTTCGATAACGCAATGGGGTGAGCACGGCGAGAATGCCTGAAATCTCGGCTTCGCTGTGCAGGCCGACGAGCAGCACCGGCCGACTTCGGGCGATGGTGCGTGCGGCCCCGGCAAGAGCCTTGTGGCCATGTCCCTCGACATCGAGTTTGATGAAATCCGGCGCGATGATTTCGCGTGCATCCACGAGGTCGTCCAACCGGAGGGTTTTAACCTGCATCGTGGGGATGCTTTCATTCCACGTTTCACCTTCGAAAGCGAGGTGCGTGGAGGTGCTTTCCATGCCTTCGTAGAGAAAGAAACGCTGTTGCACCGGCAGGCGTGCGATCATGGGCAGCGAAAGGATGAGGCGCGTGAAGGAAGGCATGCGCCGGTCAGCCTTTGATCTGATCGGCGATTTCTTCGAGAGGATAGGTGAGGATTTCCGCGAGAGTGGGGTGATACCATGGGGCGCGGAGCAAATCGAAGACGGTGGCTTTCATCGCGAGCGGGGCGCTGAAAATATGGATCAACTCGCCGGCGTCGCGGCCGACGATTTCCGCGCCGAGGATACGTCCGCTCTTCGGCGCGGCGATAACTTTGACGTAGCCGTAGTTGGCTTCCATGAGGATGGATTTGCCGTGGTCGTTGAACGGGTAGGATGCGACGAGGAAGGGTTCTTTGCTCGCGGCGAGTTCGCTTTCCTGCGCGCCGATGGTTGCGAGCGGCGGATCGGTGAAGACGACGTTGAGCAAGAGAGCGCGGTCGATGGGTTTGAGTCCCTTGAGGCCGAAGGCGTGGCGGGCGGCGAGTTCGCCTTGGGCGACGGCGAGGTGGACGATATCGTGCGGGCCGCAGACGTCGCCGCCCGCGTAAATGTGTTTTGCCGAAGTCTGCTGCCATTTGTTGACGGCGATGCGACCGGCAGGAGTGGTTTTTACGCCGGCGGCGGCGAGGTTGAGGCCGGTGGTGTTGGGTTCGCGTCCGAGAGCGTTGAAGAGGAACTTGGCGCGGCGGGTGACGGGTTTACCGTGACTGGTGAACTTAACGGAGACGCCGTTTTTGCCGCCGGATATTTTTTCGATGACGGTGTCAGTGTGGAGGTCGATGCCTTCGTCGCGGAAGGCTTGCTGGACGACTTCGCTGGCGGAGGGCGCGTGGTCTTTGAGGATGTTTTTGCTGCGCTGGATGAGCGTGACTTTGGAGCCGATGCGACGGAGGAACTGCGCCAGTTCGCAAGCGACGATGCCGCCCCCGAGGACGATCACGCTCTCGGGCACGAAATCGAGGTCGAGCACGTCGTCACTCGTCCAGAAGGGAGTGGTGGCGAGGCCGGGGACGGCGGCGGGCACGCTGACTTTAGAGCCGGTGCCGATGAGGAATTTATCGGCGGTGAGGGTGCGTCCGTCGGCGAGGGTGACGGTGTGCGGGCCGGTGAAGCGGGCGTGGCTGCGGTAGAGATCGTATTTGCCGGAATCCAGGGCTTGGAGGCGGTAGTCGGCGAATTCACCGATGATCTTTTTTTTGCGGGCGTGGAGGGCCTTCATGTCCACGGTGGCCGTGGGGATTTTCAGGCCGAAGGTTTTTCCTTTTTGGGCGAGGTGGAGGACTTCGGTGGCGTAGAGGAGGGTCTTGGACGGCATGCAGCCTTTGAGGATGCAGAGGCCGCCAAGTTGTTTGGCGCCATCGACGATGGCGACGCGTTTGCTTAGAGAGACGGCGGTGCGGGCGGCGTTGAAACCGGCGGAGCCGCTGCCGATGACGAGGAGGTCGTAGGGTTTCATACTTTTTCGAATATGGCGGTTGAGGTTACTCCATAACGGCATGGTCCGGGTCCGATATAGTCGGTGATCCGCCATCCCTGCCTTGGTTTGAGCAGTTCTGGAAACATCCATGAATCGTCAAGCACTACAAAACCTCCGGGCCTGACTTGAGGAAGCGAAAGCTTGAAAGCAAACGAACGGGTTTCTCCATACTGGGTCTCGGAATAACCGCAGTAACAGTCGATCAGGATGATATCCCAGAGTTGGGAATGGACGCGGTGGAAATAGGCATCCGACTGAAATACTGCCGATCTGTCGCCACTGATGGGGTGAAGCTCACAGACTATGTTGGACAGCTTTCTGGAGGTGATCTCGTTCGTGAGTTTGCGATGCCATTCGGGGTGACTCTCCACGGTTACAACCGAGCGCGCCCGCTGCGCGAAATAAAACGTTGATCCGCCGCTTCCGTATTCGAAAACCTCGTGGTTGGGACGGATTCGTTGCTTTAAAAACTGGAGCGCTCCGAAGGAAATCCATGGCTGGCTGCTAGTGATGGGAGTGTTTCCCCATATGGGAGAATATTTCACATATGGCCATATGAATGAAGGGGTTTGGGCTAGGCTGGAGGCGAGCGCGGTAATTTTCTTGAGGTGATGCGTGTCCATTTTTTGAGCGCAGTGTTCAGCGACCTTTTCCGAACAGCATCACATGAATGGTCTTTAGGACGATCGACGCATCCAAGATGAAGGAGAAGTGGCGGATGTAGTAGAGGTCGTATTCCAGCTTCCTGAGGGTGTCCTCGAGATTGGCTCCGTAGGGGTAGTTGATCTGGGCCCAGCCGGTGATGCCGGGTTTCACGAGGTGACGGAAGTGATAACAGGGGATTTTTGCCTCATAGTCGGCCACGAGTTTGTCCCATTCGGCGCGGGGTCCGATGAGGCTCATTTCGCCGCGCAAAACATTTATTAACTGGGGGATTTCGTCGATGCGGCTGGTGCGCAGAAAACCGCCGATCCGAGTGATGCGGCGGTCGTTTTTTTGAGTGTAGAGATCGCCGCCTTCGGTCGTGCGCATGGTGCGCAGTTTGAAAAGCGGGAATGGCACGCGGTTGCGACCGATGCGGTTTTGCCTGAAAAACACAGGACCGCCGTCTTCGAGTTTTATGGCCAAGGCGGCGATACCGATGACCGGCAGGGCGAAGAGGATACCGAGTGACGAAAGAGCAATGTCGGTGATGCGTTTAAGACGTTCGAAAACGGGCTCGCGCGCTATCTGGAACCCTTCTTGGAACAACCAAGTTTGGTTGAGTCGGTAGAGCGGGATTTTCCGCCAGTAGGTCTGGTGAAACAGCTCCAACGTATAGGTGGGCACGCCGCTGAAATAGAGGCCGATAAGGGTCTGCGAGAGATCGTCGGTGAACTCGTGGTTGGATTCGCGCAGCACCAAAGCCTCGATTTCAAGGCCGCCGTTTTTCAACTGGTCGAGCACTTGGTCAAAGGGGTGCAATTCCTCTCCCTGAGACTGCGTATCCGAGTTCGCGGCGGGTGAGCACAGGATGATCGGCTGTCGCATGCCCTGTTTTTCGCACTCGGCCTTGAAGACGAGGCAGCTTTCACGGTCGCCGAGGAAAACGAGGCTGCGCCCGCGGCGGGCGTTTTGGAGTTTGCTCCAGATGAAACGCCGGTAGGAGAGCGTCACCGGCATTAACAGCAGGAAACTCAGGATGGTGACCGAGCGGCTTTGCTGCAGGGTGTAGCCGCTGGGAATGATGATGAACGTCGCCACCAAGGTTGTGAGCAACGCGGCTGCCAGGGCGATGACATGCTGGCTGGTGTAGTCCAGACTCATCATATCGGTCTGGGTCTTGTAACCGTCGATCAAGTATAACGCTAGGATCTGCAGCAGGGCCGGGAACATCAGCGGCACGATTACGAATTCTTCGTTTGAGAAGCTGCGGTGCAACCACAGCCAGCTCACGGTGTTGAACGCGACCACGAGCATCACCAAATCCAGAGTTATGAAGCCGAGGACGATGCGTTTGCGGTTAACCATGGGAAGTAAGTGAGGCTACGAGGGCGCACGGGCGTTGCCAAGCAGGGAGAGGTAACGGGCGGATTATGGCGTGCCTTGGGCGGGCCGACATTTTAACTGGCGGATTTCGGACGAGATGGCGCGTTCATAGTCCGCCAGCAACCGGCAGTAGGCCAAGCCCGGCCGCCCGTCGAGAAATCCTCCGCGGCCGACGTATTGGTAGAGCATGCGAAGAACGCCGCGGGCGGGCAGGTGATAACTGGCTTCCTTGAGAGCCCGGCGGCGAACCAGAGGATCGGGGCTGCGCAGGGTTTTCCACAGAAGGCCGGCCGGGCGGCGGGTGGCGATAAACGAAGCGGCCTCGGCGCGGGCGTAGCGGGCGTGTTTCGACCTGATCTCTTTCTCGCTTTGCGAAGAAAGGTTGTGGAAGTAGGCGTGTTGCAGTCGTCCCAGTCGCAGCCCCGGAGCCTCGCGCTGACCGTGCCCGGCCTGCACAAAGCGGAACCGCCGCGCGTGGACAAAGCGGGCCTGCCATGCGGGATAATCCGTGCAATGCGGGATCCAGCGTCCTCGAAACATCATCTTGGGTGCGGCCAAAAAACCATCGAGCCTCTCGACCTCCGTCGAGGCCGCGCGGGCGGAGCATTCGGCGACCAGCTCGGGCGTGAGGGTTTCGTCGGCGTCGAGGTGCAGGACCCAATCGTGGCGGAACGGGATGGCGTCGTGGGCGTGGTTGCGTTGTTGGGCAAAATTCTCGAAGCGGTTTACGAACACGCGCGCGCCGGCGGCGATTGCGATTTGCGCGGTGCGGTCGGTCGAGCCGGAATCAAGCACCACGACATCGTCGCAACCGGCTGTGCTGGCCAGACAGGCGGGAAGGTTTTGCTCCTCGTTTAGGGTGAGAATTACGATGGAGAACATGGTTTTCTACGCTTCGTTCGAGACGGACCTGCCCTGAAGCCGTGCGTAGCGGACCGCCGAAAAATACACCGTCCAAAAGGTGATGAGCACCGCGCCGTTGGCAAAGGGAAACTCCACCCAGGCGTATAGCGCGACGATGACGCAGCCCAGCAGTGGATATCCGACGAGGGGATGCTTCAACGAGCGCCAAGGAACGGACAAAAAGGGGATAATGGCCATCGATAAAAGCAGGGCCGTTCCGACGAATCCGGTTTCAGCGACGGACTGCAGCCAGTCGGAGTGGGCCTCCGCGTAACTTGCCTCGTATTGGCGACGGGCTTCCAGCGGACGCGGGCGGATGGTCATGAAGGCGGTGGCGTAGCTTTCGAGACCCCAGCCAAAAACGGGTTTCTGCATCGCGAGTGTCCAAGTGTCGCGGTAGAGTTCCAACCTGCCATCGAGGATGGATTGGCTTTTCCCCAACGCGATGCGGGTTTCGTTATAGCGTTCGTTGATGGAGCGGTTGGCCAGCCATCCGACCGCTCCGATGGTGAGGGCAGAGAGCGCCAGCAGCGCCACGACGGGCGGCCAGACCGGGCGTCTCTCTACGCGGCGATGGGTGGCGATGCGTCCGAGTGCGTGTGAAACCACCAGCATGAAGACAAAACCGGCCATGCCGGTGGCGGCGCGCGAGGCGCTGACCGGAGCGCTGGTAGCAAGAACCAGAACACCGATGACCGCGACCGCAAAGGGCGAGTGCCACAGGTCGCGCGCCCTGTGGTTGAGTGCGTGATAGAAAATAAGCCCGGCGGAGGTCGCTAGCCAGAGGATCATAAACGCGCCCCAGTGGTTGTAGTAGATAAAGGTCGCGAAGAAACGAATGTTGGGTGAAGTCGCCGCGCCGAAATAAAACCCTTGGCCCGACAACTTTTGCAGCGTGCCGAACACCGCAAGCACGACGGTGTTGACGGCCCCGAAGACTAGCAGCCAGCGCAGGGCCTGGCGACTGCGCACGGCCAGCAGGAGGTTGAAGGCGGCGAGATAGACGCCCGCCCCGAAGGCGAGTTCAGCAAGGGTTTCCCTGGGATTAATCGTGCTGGGCCAGCCCGGATGAGGAGCGGCGCGGTTGATGAGCAGTGTTTCCCCCTCGAACTGAATGGGGACGAAACTGGGGTTAAATGAACTCGCGACGACCAGGGCAACAAACAGCAGCCACGGCAGAAGCCACCAAGCCTTGCGTCGGGCTTCGTGTCCGGCATCGCCTCGCTGAAGGAAGGCGCCGAGCGTGAGCAATGAGCCTGCGTCCGCCCAGACGGCCAACGCCGAGCGCATCCACCAGATGTTGCCGCCATAGACCCAGCTCGCTCCGAGCAGCAACAGACCTACGTGAAGGAGCACCGCTTTTTCGAGCCATGAGATCGAGGTTGTCGCGGCGGGGTGTTTCATCTGGCGGTGACGCGCAGCTTTTCGTAAAATGCGGCGAGTATTCGAGCGGTTTTACCCCAGGAAAATTCTTCGCGAGTCCAGGCGGAGCCGAGCCGGCCTTTGCTGGAGAGCGTCTCGGGAGTTTCGGCTAGCAGTGCGTCCATGGTCTGGCCGTAGCGATCCCATGGAACGCAATGACCCGCCTCTACCGTTTCCAGTTTTGCCCAAGGGGTCGTGTCGGTCGTTAGCACGGGCACTCCTCGCGCAAGGGATTCGGCCACGACCAATCCGAAATTTTCGGAGTGGGACGGGAGCAGGAAAAGAGAGGCGACTGCATAAGGCGGCGGGGCGTTGGTCCCGTCATGGACAAAGATGCGTCCGGTTCCGCCTTGGCGGAGCACGTAGGCCTCAAGTTGACGGACCGTGTATTCCTCGGGAATGCCGACGAGCAGAAGAGTCCATTCGCCACGGGAAGACGAGAGCCAGAGATCGATCAGTTCTAAAACGCGTTTTTTTGCGTGGAGCCGCGAATAGAAAAGGGCGACGCGGCGTCCGGCGAGCGCGGGGCAGACTCTGCTCCAGTGGGCGGCGGCGGCGGTTTCTTCCTCAGGAGAAGGCGGGAGGACTCCGTTGGGAGCGACGCACACGGGTTGAGTGAAACCAAGACGGCGGATGTCATCGGCCTCCTCGTTGCTGGTCACATGCCAGCCGGCGGCGGTGGTGAACGCGTGCGGATGGATGAACCGGGCTGCCAGCGATTTTTTGAAGCGGTGGTGGTTCCACGCCCACGGGCTCATCATGCCGCGCGGCGAGATGATCAAGGGAGCCGATGCTTTTACGGCGGCGCGGCGGGCGTAGTGCAGGGGGCGCAACCAGAGTCCATGATTATGAACTACCTCGTAACCGCCGGTGAGCAGGTGGCTGCGAAGCGGTTCGGACGGGCACAATGATTGCGGTCGTTCGCGGGGAAAAATGCGCGTGTCGAGATTTTCCTTGGACCGGGAAACGCCGTCTCCACCGACAATGGTGCTGAGCAGGCCGACCTTGTGGCCGATCTGGGTGAGCCCGGAGGCGAGGCCAAGCACGGAGCGCGAAGGGCCGCCATGGCGCGATTCGAGGCTAGCGACAATCTGGGCGATTTTCATCGGGTGGACGGCGTGCGGCGATGGATTCCGGCTTAGAGCAGGCCGAAGGTGCGGCCATACGCTTTGACCGTGGTGACACCAAGTTCAAGCGCGCCCAAGAGATAGAGCGGCGTTAGCCGAAAGCGAGGCGGCGCCGGGCTGCGTTGGGAGATGATGGCCAACCAGATCAACAATAGCACGAGCAACGAAGGTTCGTAGTAGCGTTGGAAAACTTGACGGTTGATGAGTCCGGTGGCCATGAAGCCCAGCACGGCCACTAACCAAGGCAGGGCGAACTCCGGCCCGGCCGTGCGCCAGAGATGTCGCGCCAGCAGGCCGAGGATGGCGCCTCCTAGCGGAGCCATCACCGCAAACAGAAGAGAAATGTGTCCGATGACGGGAAGGTGTTCTGCCACCGGCCATAAATAGCCACTCCACCGTCCTGACTCAACAGAGGGGAACGTGGGGCCGGCCAGTGTGCCCAAAAGACCGAGGGACGCGCCGATCACGGTCCATCGGTTCAGCAGGTGTTTGGGCCAGTCTTTGGGGGAGGCCGCAGCGTAATAAAACAACCCGATCAGCGGGAAGAGCGCGAGTTGATAGCTTAACGCCGCCATGACCAGTCCACTGCGGTGATGGGATGTCCAAGTCGGCGGCACCAGGCCACCCCATGCATGCACCAGCCAGGCGAGCATGGCGAGAGGGGGCAAGACCGGCCACCAGCAGGCGGGCCGCGTGGTTTGTATCAAACGGAGGCACAATGAGGCTTCCAACCAGATGTTGATCTGGCGGAAAAAAATCGCCGCCGCCGCCGCCGCCGCCAGCCCCGCGCAGGGCAGGCGGGAGGGAGAGTTGCCAAGGAGGGTGAGGACAAGGCAGGCGGCGGTGGCGAGCAGCGCGGCGTTGTCGGTGACGACATAGCTGGCTGACTTGACGAAGAAATTGCACGCGGCGAGCGGCAGCAGGGCGGCCAATCGTAATGCTCCGTCGGTGCCGCGCGGCCACGCGAACCACAGCACGACCAGCACGCCCAGACTGGTGCCGAGATTGAGCAGGCGCATCACGGTCTTGTCCGGCCCGGTGAGAAGACTGACGCCTGCGAGCACATATTGATAGCCGGGCGCGGTCGCGGAGAGACTGTCGGCCTTCAGATCGAGCCGCGGCCAGTGGGCGCGTATCTGGAGAATCGAAGGCAGGTGGAAATAAGTCTCGTCGGCAGAGTAGTTGGTTTCCCCTTTGTGCAAGATAAGAGGTAAACAGAGCGCGGAAAAAAACAGAAGGAGCAGAGCCAGCCGATAACGCAGAAAAAACGATTTCATCGGGTGGCTTAAACGGGCAGCGCGCGGGGTTTCAGCGGAAGACAGGGATTGCCTGCGCAGATCATGAGGGCTGGCTGATCCTTCACGACGACGGAGCGCGCGCCGATGACGGCGAGTTCGCCGATGGTCACGCCCGGGCCGACGAAAGCCTCGGCGGCGATCCAGGCGTTGACGCCGACTTCGATGGGCGCGGTCGTGAGCGGCATGCTCCAGGCGTTAAAGTCGTGCGAACCGGCACAGAGGTGGACGCGCTGGCTGACGTTGGCCCCGTAACGAAGGGTGACGCGGGCGAGATTATAGATGATGACCTCGCGACCGATCATGGAGCGCGGTTCGAGGGTGAGATTCCATGGAAACGTTATTTTTGCGCTGGGGAAAACCACCACTTGCGACGGCGCAGGGATGTGCGCTCCGAAAAGACGGAGGAGGCGGGCCCGAAACCCATGCAACTGCCGGGGGCTCCACCGAAAGAGCGTGGCCTGCACCACCGCCCACGCGGTCCGCAACACGATGTCGCGCCGAGAAAACGGGGTGACGCACTTTTGACCGAGGTAGGGGGCTTCGCCAGACATGGGCAAAGGGTTAGCGGGCGGCATGCTCTTGGTCGAGCGGGGAGACGAGAGCTTGGAAATCGGCGAGGAGCCGGTCGGCGTAAATGGGGAAGTCGTAGGCCTGCGTATCAGCGGCTGCTTGAGTCGCGAGGGCGGCGCGACGTCCGGAATCGGCGATCAGTCGGGCGAGCACGGTGGCGAGCCGCTTGGCGGCATCGGAAGCGGTGTGGTCGAAGACGACTCCGTTGACACCGTCCTTCACAAAATCGGTAAAGCAGGCGAGCGCTGAGACGACGGGCACGGCCCCGGCGGCCATCGCCTCGACGACGGCCACGCCGAAGGTTTCTCCCTGGGCGGCGAGGCTCGGGTAGCAAAAAATATCCAGCTCGCGGTAACGGCGCACTAAGGCGGCTTCGTCAAACTCGGCGGGGGCAAACGTGACGCGGTCGGCGGGCAACGCGGTGGCGAGACGTGCGGCGAGGGCGTCGCGATACTCGGATCCGGAGCCGCCGCGAGCGACATCGACGGGGCCGCAGAAGAGCACCCGCCAGGGCGGCAATTCCCGTTCGGCGAGCAGCGCGAACGCCTCGACCAGAAGATCGAGTCCCTTCTCACGATGGATGCGTCCGACAAAACCCAGTGTGACGCCCGCCTTGGGGAGAGCCCGAGGCGGACCGGTGAAAGCAGAGACATTGACGGGATAACCGTAGATGCGGGCGCGGGGCGCCCAGCGCGGATTTTCGGCGAGGACGGCGGCGAGCACGGGCGTGCTGGTCGCCATGATGCGGGCGATGTGGTTGTAGGCGCGAAACTGGCCTTTGGGCATGCGACCGGGCATGACGACGACGCGGCCGGCTTTTGGCCGCAGCCAGCCGAGCCAGCAGGGGAGGGCGACGGCGTTGACCACGACTATCTCGGCGGGTGGCAGGCGCCGCTGGACGCGCAGGCTCCAGGCGAAATCGAGGAGTAGGTTGCGCCAGAGTTTTTTGGTGTGGGCGAAGCCTGGTATCCGCAGATGGGTGACGCCGTCTTTTGTCTCCAAGTCGGGCCAGCCGGGCCAGCGGCGCGAGATCACGGTGACGTCATGTCCGCGCCGGGCGAATTCAAGGGCCAACCCGTGCCAGGATTTCTCGGCGGCGCCGCCAGCGGCGGGCGGGACGGGAAGGAAGAAGCCCATGACGATGGTGATTTTCATGCGGCGGGGACAAGCGAGGCGACGGCGCGGCACAGGCCGGTCGCGGCGGTGGCATACGTGTAGCCGGAGATGCGCGCGGCAATGCGCGGCGCGAAAGCGGGGAGATCGGCGGCGAGGGCGGCGGCGAGTTTTTCGCGGAGGTGGGCGTGATCGGTGGCGCGGAAAACCCAGCCGGTCTCTCCCTCGGTGACGAGGTCGCGCTGGCAGCCGACGCGGTCGCTCACGAGGCAGGGCACGCCGAGGTGCATGGCTTCGTTGACGGCGAGTCCCCATGTTTCGTAGAGGCCGCGTGAGGGAAGGGCAAAAATATCGGCCATCAGATAACGCGCGGGCATCTCGCTCTGGTTGGCAAAGGGCAGGAAGCGCACGGTGGCTTCGGGTTTGGTCGCGGCGAGCGAGAGGAGGGTGGCGTGTTCTTCGCCTTCGCCTACGATGACGAGGGCGGCATTCACGGGAGCAAGGCTGAGAAAAGCCTCCAAAAGCGCGCGCGGCTGTTTGGCGGGGACGAGCTTGCCGGCGAAGAGGACGATGCGTTTGCCTTCGAGACCGAGGGCGGTGCGCAGGCGGGCGGCTTCCAGGCGGACGGCGGGCGTGGCGGTGAAATGAGCGGCGTTCACGCAGTGGGGGACGGAAAAAAGTTTTTGTGCGGGCACGCCGAGGGTGCGGAAGTAGTCATGGTTGGCCGCGCCCACGCACGCGAAGGCGGCGAACTGGCGGTAGAGCAGGGCGAGCGGGAGGCGTTTAAGCGCGGGGAGTTTTTCGCGGCCGAGGAGATGGGAATCACCCCGAAAAATGAGGGGAAGGCCGCGCAGGCGCGCCCAGAGAATGAGGCGGAGGTGGGTGGCGTAGTTGTAGCCGAAGAGCAGCACGGCGTCGGGTCGCCACGCGGTAAGGCGGGCGGGGAGCGCGGGGTTGCGCAGGCCGCCAAAGCGATCCGAGCCGGGCGGGCGGGCGGTGTTGGGCACGAACTCGTGGTCGTAGCCCGACTGGAGGTCCACGTCCCAGGCGAAGGTTTTGCCAAACTCGGGGTCGTGCGCGGGCTTCACGCCTGCGTCCCAGAGGTAGAATACGCGCAGGCTCAGGTCGGTGTGCGCGGCCATCCAGCGGAACCACGGGCTGTAATACTGCGTGGGGTGGGAGACCACGATGGCGAGGCGGGGCGGCATGGTGTCTTCAGCCGCCGGTGAAACGGCGATAGGCCAGCGGCACGCCGATGCAGACAACGGAGGCTTGAAAAAGGGAGCTGAGCCACGTGGCCATGACTTGTTCGATCTGGAAGCTCCAGGCGGTGAGCAGAATCATGAAAATCCCAAGGGCGGAAAACTGGGGAACGCCGTCGGCGAGCATCGAGATGCGTTTGAAGCCCATGCCCATGAGGAGGCCGAGGAGGACGACGCCGAAAAAACTGAAGTTGATGTAGGCTTCCGAGATGGTGCCGAACGCGATGGAGACGGTGAGGGTGTTTTCGACGGTCACTAGGTTGAAGTAGAGGGCGAGGCGGACGTTGGACAGGAGGCTGGAGGGCTTTTCGGGCCAGAGGAAACGGGGGATGATCTGCGCGGGGATGTCGATGTAGCTCTCTCCCCATAGGTAGGGCTTGCGGTCGGGGACGTTGTCGATGCTCAGGCAGAGCATCTGGATGAGGGAAGCGCGGGCGAAGATGCTGGTGCCGGCGGTCGATGGGTCGCGTTTGCCGGCCTCGCGTGCGTCGAGGCTGTCGCCCACCCACTCGGTGTAGTAGGCGGGTAAATCTGAGAGGGTTGGCGGCGGTGCGCCGGGCATCCAGTGGACCCTGCGCATTTCTGATTTCCCTAGGTGGAGGAGGGCCAGAATGGGCACGGCGATGATTATAACCATCCAGGGGATCTTGCGGCGGGCGGAGGCGTAGGAGATGAGCGAAAGGGCGAGGAGTGAGATGCCTCCGATGAGGTAGAGCGTGGAAAATATCAGCACGCTTTGGACGATGAGATTGACGACCACGACGATGACGATCCGCCGGTCAAGAATGCCCAGCCCCCAGAGCCGGCAAAGGATGAAGGCTGAAATCGTGCCGATGCCGAAGGAGAACGCCCGGAGGATGCTGTCGATATCCGCAGGGATGATCGTGGTGAAACTCGATATGTAGATGTAAGCAGTGTTGGCCAACATGCCGAGATGCACATGACGCAGCGAGGTTTCGGGCAGCAGTGATGCCGTGGCCCACGGACGGGGGCTGGCCCGCGAGCGCACGAGGGAGAAACCAAAGTTGGCGGCGCCACGTCGTCGTGCCGGAGCCGCCGGTGCTGTGGCAGCCCGAGCAGTCGGTGAAGCCGATTCCTCCTGGGGAAGCGTCGGCGCGACGGCTCGCGAGCAACGCCACGCAGACGGCCGCGAACGCGAGCCAAACGCGGAATGCAATGAGAAGCCTTGGAGAGCTAGATCGCAATCGCATGGGAGTCTCCTACCGGCCCGACTCCTGCGAAACGCGTATTCCCTGCCGCCAGTCTTCCCGGGCGATGGTCCCATCCGGGAAGGTGATCGTCGCCGGCCCATCGAGCGCGCCCTGACGGTACGTCCGCTCGGCGAAGCGCTGGCCCGAAGGGAGCCACTCGATCTGCGTGCCGTTCAAGACCCCGCCTTCGTACGGCTGCACTTTCGTGCGCGTGCCGTTGGCGTACCACGTCGTCCAGACGCCCTCTTGGCGGCCGTGGACGTAGTAGCCCGTCGCGATACGGCCGTCGTTCTCGACGATCGTCCAACGGCCCACGCGCACGCGCGCGGC
>JANXRL010000015.1 GCA_025352985.1 Verrucomicrobiota bacterium | reverse complement strand
GTAGTACGGTACGAGTAGTTTCGTGGCGACCATCTGCTCGGTGCATTCCGAATTCGCAACGAACCTTCGCGCACGTGTCCGATTTCTGGCCTTCGCATCGCGGCTCGAGAGATTGAAAGGACCGAGAAAGGAGGATTCCGTCGCGGCCGGCGGCTGTTTCGCAGCGAATTCTTCAACCGATACTCCCCAACAATAGATAGGGAAGCACTGCGCCTAGTAAAGTGCTGTACTTAGAGGGGCAATAACGCAAAGTTCCAAAGGCACATATTGGGGGTAGTCCGGACCGGCCGTGGAAGCTACGCGGACCACCGTACCAGACCAAAACCCCCCGCTACTTAGCCTTAAAACAATAGGGATGCATATTTAGGGGTGGACTGGACCAGGGGCTGTAGTCGCTGGACTAGTCCATGGACCAAGTGCGTCACGTCACCCATAACCAAACAACATATTTTTCAGGTGCGACACCCTAGGTATCAACATATTTTTGGCCGTCGCTAAGTAAGAAATATGTAGGTTGAACCTATTTTGCGTAGATTACGTAGAACGAGTACCAGTCTAGTTTTCGGAATGCTAAGTTGGCGGCAGTGAAGTTCTTGTCATGACGACATCCGACACGGCGAGCCCGCCGGGATGGAATCTTTCGAGTCAGAAACCACAAAATCCGGCGCGAACTCAATTTCCTACTGTAAACAAGCGTTCTACGAGTACGAACCAATGCAATCTGCGTCTACTCGTAGCGCGGCATGCGGCATGTCACAGAAAGTGTTAATCAACATGCACCGTAGCAGCCTTGCATAGCGCGAAGGGTAGAAACTGGCAATTTTGTTATCTTCTCCGAGGCCGAACAACTCACCCGCACGACCGACGACCCGCTTCTCGCCACCGTCCGCGAGGGCCTGCTCCACGCGCACACTTCCCTCCTAGGTGCGATGCAGCTGCGCGCCACCGACGAACTCGACCACGCCGAAAAACGCCTCTGGCTCCTCGGCACCTTCATCACCCTTGCGCCTCTTCTCGGTCTCCTCGGCACCGTCACCGGCATCATGGACTCGTTCAACTTCACCGGCTCCGAGGAACTCGCCGCCGCCAAGGTGAGCGGCGGCATCGCCCAGGCCCTCATCGCCACCGCCTGCGGCCTCGGCATCGCGATCCTTTGCCTGCTCCCCTTCAACTTCCTCAACCGCCAGCTCGCCCACTTCCGCGCCCGCCTCGAACGCACCATCAACCACACCGAACTCCTCGTCGAAGCCGCCAAGCACCACGGTCACGACCTCGACGCCTTCGCCCGTGATCGCGCCCTGGCCTCACGTTCCGCTTCCAAGCCCTAGCCTCCGCCCATGCCCGTCAAACTCGGCTCCAAGCTCCCGCCCGCCTCATCGGAAGCGCGCATCGAGATCATTCCACTGATCGACATCATGTTCTTTCTCCTAGCGGCCTTCATGCTCGTGAGCCTGAGCATGGTGCACCCCAAAACCGTCAAGGTGAACCTCCCCACCGCCACCACCGCGACTTCGGATAACCAGAAAAACCTCGTTAGTCTCACCGTCAGCAAGGCCGGCCTCGCCTTCCTTGACGGCAAACCCGTCGGCGAACACGAGCTTTTCCAAATCCTCTCCGCGCGCCGCCAAGCCGACGCCACCCTCCACGTCACCATCAGTGGCGACGAAGACGCCCGCCACAGAGACATGATGCGCATCCTCGACCTCGTCCGCTCCGCCGGCATCCAGCAAGTCACCTTCGAGACCAAGTCCATCGCCTCACCATGAGCCGCACCCTCACCTGGATAAACCTATCCGGCGTCCTCCTCCTCACGGTCCTCTGCGCCCTTCAATGGCGCACCAACCGCGCCCTCAACCTCGACGTCAACTCACTCGAACAAACCCGCCAGACCCAGTCCGCGCGCCTCGACGAACAAGCCGCCACCCTCTGCGGCCTTACCTCCGACCTCGGCCGCTTCCGCGACCAACTCGGCGCCACCACGCTCTCGCAAAAAGACACCGAGACCAAACTCCGCGCCAGCGAACACCTCGCCTCCCAGCTCGCCCGCGAACGCGACCAGCTCAAGGACGCCATCGCCCAGTGGACCGCCGCCGTCGCCGCCCGCGACGAACGTCTTAACGAAGCCAACGCCCGCATCCGCGACCTCTCCGCAAAACTCAACAATACGGTAGCCAAATACAACGCCCTCGTCGCCTCCCACAACGATCTCGTCCAACAGCTCAACGATGGCCGCTCGGCCACCGCAGGCGCGGAAAAAACCGCCCCTACGTCCGCCGCCACCGCTCATTGAAGGGAACTCAGGTCCGAATCGCCGCCGCCTGCGCCAGCAGGCACAGCTCTGCCGCCTTGAACGCATGCGCCTGAGTCATGGCCTTTTCCGTGCGATTAAGACAGTCGAGAACAAACTGACCGAAGAAGGGAAAGCCGACCTGCCCGGAAAGCTCGTAGCGTTTTTCCATCGTATCGTTCACGAGATAAAGCTGGTCCCCGCCCTCGCCTCGACCCACCTCGACATACTTGCGCAGCTCGATGTAGCCCTTGGTTCCAACGATGAACGTGCGTCCGTCGCCCCACGTTCGCGACGCCGTCGGCGTGAGCCAATCCACGCGGATATAATTGGTCGCACCATTGTTCCCCAACAGATGCGCCTCGCCGAAATCCTCCAGCTCGGGATGAGCCGGATTGTCTTTGTTCGCGATCACTGCCGACAGAACATTCGCATCGGTCGCGCCGCTGTAGTGCAGAAACTGCTCGAACTGGTGACTACCGATGTCGCACAGGATACCGCCGTATTCCGCCTTCTTGAAAAACCACTCCGGACGCGAGGGCGCGTTGAGCCGGTGCGGACCGAAGCCCGTGACCTGCACGACCTGGCCGATCGCGCCTTCCTGAATGAGTTGGCCGGCGAAAACAGCGCACTCCACATGCAGACGCTCGCTAAAGTAGACCATGTATTTGCGCCCCGTCTGCGCGACGATCTTCCGCGCTTCCGCCAGCTGTTCGAGCGTGGTGAACGGCGTCTTGTCGGTAAAATAATCCTTACCGGCCAGCATCACCCGGCAGCCCAGCGGACCGCGCAGGCAAGGGATGGCGGCGGCGGCGACGAGACGCACCTCGGGATCGTTCAAAATCTGGTCCAACGACGACGCCACGCGCACGCCGGGATATTTTTTGCAGAAGTCCTCCACGCGCTTGGGATCCGTGTCGTAAACATAGCGAAGCGTGGCGCCGGCCTCGATGAGGCCGTTGCACTGGCCGAAGATATGACCGTGATCGAGGTGGGCGGCCGCAAAGACAAATTCGCCCGGTTTGACGACGAGAGAGGGTTTACCCTTGGGGGCGTAGGTCATGCCATCTGTGCTCATATTGAAAATTACGGAGATTAAAGTTTACCGAAATAATTGGCCAGGTCGCGTTTCTGGGGGACTGACTTGACGACCCGTTTTTTAAACGTCGAGGCGGCGATTTTCCCCTTCAGCGCCTTCTCGTAGCGGGCCGCGTTGAGCGGGAGTCCGATCGTCTTGCGCTCAAACGTAGACAATAGCATCGCGTTCGCCAGCTCGACGGAATGGATGCCCTCCTCTCCCGGAGCGATGAGCGGCGCGCCGGCCAGCACAGCGTCCGCGAAATTATTGAGGATACCGATGTGCTGCGCGCCCTCACCCGCGACCGGAATCTGTGCGTTCCAAATGTCCGGCGTCCTCCAGTGATCCGGCGAGGTGCGGCAAAACTCGCCCACCGGCACCACCGTGCGCACGAACTCGATTTTCCCATTTTCAAGGACAACCCGCCCGTGGTCGCAGGCGAGCTCAAGACGGTTGGTTCCAGGCGCCTCGCCGGTCGCCGCGATGAAGGTCGCGGTCGGACCGTCCTTGTATTCGAGGTAGGCGGTGACGCTGTCCTCGACCTCGATGGCATGGTAGCGGCCGAACTCGCAAAACGCGGTGACGCGATCAGGCATGCCGAAGAGCCACTGGAGAAGATCAAGGTTATGCGGACATTGGTTGAGCAACATGCCGCCGCCCTCTCCCGCCCAAGTCGCCCGCCAGCCGCCGGACGAATAGTAGGCCTGCGAGCGAAACCAGTTGGTGACAGTCCACTGGATGCGCTGAATCGCGCCTAGTTCGCCGGCCTGAAGTAATTCACGCAGTTTTTGGTGGAGGGGATTGGTGCGCTGGTTGAACATCGCCGCGAAGACGACCCGCTTGCCATCGCGTTTGGCGGCCTTGGCGGCGGCGATGAGGCGCTGGCAATCGGCCTTGTGCACCGAGATGGGTTTTTCAACGAGCAGGTGCAGGCCCGCCTTGAGGGCCTGGATGCCGAGCGCGTTGTGAGAGTAGTGCGGCGTGGCGATAAGCACGGCATCGACCGTGCCGGACTTGATGAGTTCGCTCCCTTCGGCAAACGGTTGGAACTGCGCGAAAGGCTTGCGGAAGACGGGATCGATATCTGCGACTGCTGCCAGCTCGATACGCGGAGTCTTTCCGGCCAGAATCCACCGGGCATGGGCGGCCCCCATGGAGCCAAGACCGATGATACCGAGACGGATCTTTTTCATGACAGTGATGGATAGGCGATGGACGAGTAACGCAGAATGCTACGGACAGTCCAACGGGTTAATTCAGGCGTAACCGATCTAATTTCTGAAATCATTTCCTCATGGTTGCCCATCACCCTCGCTGGCCTTTTCCTAACTTGGGATTATTCAAGAAATCGCCCGGGTCTCCCCCTCCACTCCACCCCTTAACCCAAGAGCCATGAGTCCATCCATCCGCGTCACTGTCTGGGGCGAATTTCGCCACGAAAAAAAGAACCCCAAGGTCGCCGCCCTTTATCCGCAAGGCATGCACGAGACCATCGCCGGCTTTCTTCGCACCCACCGCGATTTCACCGTGCGCACCGCCTGGCTCGACCAGCCTGAGCACGGCCTCACCGACACCGTCCTCGCCGAGACCGACGTCCTCGTCTGGTGGGGCCACATGGCGCACCACGACGTGCAGGACGCCGTCGTCGCCAAGGTGAAGACCCGCGTGCTCGAGGGCATGGGCCTCATCGCTCTGCATTCCGCGCACTACTCGAAAATTTTCAAGGCCCTCCTCGGCACCACCTGCTCCCTTAAATGGCGCGAGGCGACCGACAAAGAGCGCCTCTGGAACATCAACCCCGCGCACCCTATCACCCACGGCATCGGCGAGTATTTCGAAATCCCGCAGGAGGAAATGTATGGTGAGCCCTTCGGCATTCCCGAGCCCGACGAATTGATCTTCATCTCATGGTTCACCGGCGGTGAAGTCTTCCGCAGCGGCGCCACCTGGCAGCGGGGCAACGGCCGTCTCTTCTACTTTCGCCCCGGCCACGAAACCTACCCGACCTACCACCAAAAAGAGGTGCAGCAGGTCATCGCCAACGCCGTCCGCTGGGCCCGCGCCACCGTGCGCATCCCCGACGTCTGCCCGAACGCCAAGCCCCTCGAACCCCTCCCCGCCGACGCCGAGGTCGCCTCCCGCTCCACCGCCGGCCACAAATAATCCTCCCATGCCCGCTAAAAAATCCCCCGTCCGCATCGCCATCATCGGCACCGGTGGCATGGCCGGCAACCACGCCAAGCGCTTCCACGACATTCCCGGCTGCCAAGTCGTCGCCGCAGTCGACATCAACCGCCAACGCCTCGAGGCCTTCGCCGCCGAGCATCACATCCCCGCCCTCTTTGACTCCATCGACGCACTCCTCGCATGGAACCAGTTTGACGCCGTCTCCATCGTCACCCCCGACGCCTTTCACGCCACGCAATCTATCCAGTGCCTCAAGGCCGGCAAACACGTCCTCTGCGAAAAGCCCCTAGCGCTGAATCACGCCGACGCCCTCAAGATGGTCACCGTCGCCCGCAAGGCCGGCGTCATCAACATGGTTAATTTCTCCTACCGCGACTGGCCTGCCATCCAGGCTGTCGCCAAGGTGGTCGCATCCGGCAGGCTCGGCGAACTCCGCCACGTCGAAGCCAGCTATCTCCAGTCGTGGCTTCCCAGCAAGATCTGGGGCGACTGGCGCACCACCTCCGCCTGGCTCTGGCGTCTCTCCACCAGGCACGGCAGCCGCGGCGTGCTCGGCGACGTCGGTGTGCACATCGTCGATTTCGTGACCTTCCCCACCGGCCCGATCAAATCGGTTTACGGCAAACTGAAAACCTTCGCCAAGGCCAAGGACAACCGCATTGGCGAATACGTCCTAGATGCCAACGACTCCGCCGTGATGACCGTCGAGTTCGCCAACGGCGCCCTCGGCACCATCCACACCACACGCTGGTCCGGCGGACACGCCAACCGCCTCTTCCTGAAAATCTCCGGCACGCTTGGCTCCGTCGAAATCGACTCCGAGCGCTCCACTTCGAGCTACAAAATCAGCGTCGGACCCGACCTCGACAAAGCCGTGTGGAAGGAGGTCGCCTGCAAACCGACGCCTAACAACTACGCACGCTTCGTGAAAAGCATCCGCACCGGCAAACAGGATCAGTCCGACTTCGCCCGCGGAGCCGAAGTTCAAAAAATTCTCGACGCCGTCATCACATCCGACGCCAAGGGCAAACCCGTGCAGGTCTGAGCGCGGCGACAGCCTAAACCTTCCGGCGGTTCCACGCCACCAGGTCGGCGTAGCGCACGCCCCGTCCGCCAAAAATGTCGAGCGCACTGCCGACGGTGAGATCGAGTTTTCCGCCGCTGGCCTGCTCGACTTTGAGCACGTCATCCATCGTGGCGACACCGCCGGCGTAGGTCATCGGACGTTTGCCCCATGCGCCCAACAACGCGACCAGCTCGCCATCGATGCCGCCACACAGGCCCTCGACGTCAGCCGCGTGGATGAGAAACTCCGCGCAACTTCCCGCCAGCCGGTCGAGCGTCTGCGACGTCACAGGCAGGTCGGTAAGCGTCTGCCAGCGGTTCATCGCCACACTCCAGCCGGTCGCAGTGCGGCGACAGCTTAGGTCGAGCACGAGACGATTGGCCCCCACGCGGCGCTTCAACGCGTCGAGACGGTCGTCCAGAAAACGTCCGGCGGAGTCAAACAGCCACGACGTCACGATGACATGGCTGGCGCCGTGGTTGAGCCAGGCTTCGGCATTGTCGGCGGTGATGCCGCCGCCGATGTGGAGGCCGCCCGGGAAAGCCTCCAGCGCCTCGCGCGCCGCGTCGTCGTTGCCCTGGCCCAGTTTGATGACGTGCCCGCCCGCGAGACCATCGGCGCGGTAGCGGGCGGCGAAGGCGGCGGCACGCTCCTCGCTCACGAAGTTCTCACGCAGACCGGCGCCGTCGTCGCGCAGGCTGCCGCCGACGATCTGCTTCACTTTTCCATCATGGAGATCGATGCAGGGGCGAAACTGGGTTGTCATAGAAGAGAGTGACGCATCACCGCACCCGCGCGAAAAACCCCAGCCCGACCAGCAGCATGGTCGCGATGGGAACAAGCGCCGCCCATAGCGCGGGCATGATGTCGCGACTGCCCAGCGCCGTGCAGGTCTTCACCAGCACGAAGTAGAGCAGGAAAAGCCCGAGCGACTTCGACACGCCCACGGCCGGGTTGACCCGCACACCTGTCACCGCAAACGGGATCGCCAGCGCGATGATGATGAGCGGCCCCAGCGTATCGGCCAGCACGCTGAAATAACGCACCGCGTAGGCCGTGGCCTTCGGGTTGCTGTCTATCGCAAAATAATCGATGATCCGGCGCAGCTCGGTGAACGAAAGATTCTGCGGCGGCACGTCGAAGATCAGCATCAACGACGGGTCTTCGCTGAAGTCGCTTTCAACCTTTTCCTTGAACCAATCGGTGCGGATCACCTCGTCGTTGACCGGGTCCATCCAGATTTCCCGCCCGTTGTAGAGCACCCAGGATTTCCGAGTCGGATCATACCACGCCTCCGATGCCAGGAGGCGAAACAGCTCGTGGCGTTTTTTGTCCATCTGCACCAGCGTCAGGCCGTAGCCGCGGTGCGTGAACTGGCTGTAGCGGTTGAAATACCACATGCGCCCCTCACGCTGGTTATTGAACGTCACGCCCGGGACCATCCCGACGCGGTCGAGCGCCGCGCCCTTCGCCTCGCGCCGAAACGCCAGATTTTCCCGGATGGAACGTGATTCCTCGACCGACCACGGGATCACGGTCGCGTTGAAATACCACGTAACGCCGCACAGCAGCACGCCCGCGATCCAGATGCCACGGGTGATGCGAAAGAGCCCCAGGCCCGCCGCGCGCATCGCGGTGATCTCGTTGTTACGATGCAACTGGCCCAGCGTGTAGAGCAGCGACACCAGCAAAGACAGCGGCAGCACGACCGAAAGATAGCTGGGCAGTTTCACCCCATAATAGACGACGATGTCCGCCACGCCCGCATCGTCGTTGATGAGATCGCGGAAATCCTCATACATCGCCTGCAAAAGCAGCAGCCCCAGCGTCGCCCCGAGGACAAGCACGAGCATCTTCAGCCATTCCCGCAAGAGGTATCGGTCGATGAGATTCAACGTCGTGGTTAAAGAACGCTCCGCCCACAAAAGCAAAGCGGTAAACACACCGCCAAGCGGAACGCCCCCTGCTGTCACCAACCGTCACCGCCCGTGGAGTTTGATTGAAAGCCCGCCCTGCCCGGCTTTTCTTCAGCGCCACGCACGGTTCGCCTCTTAAGACTATCCTTCAAGTTCCCATGCAATTCCCTCTTCGCACTCTCGTCTCCCTCGCCCTTCTGTCTCTCGTTCCCGCCTGCCTCGCCGCCGACATGGCGCCGCTCAAAGTCGGTGAAATCGCCTCGCTCACCGGCAAGGAAGCCGCCTTCGGCCAGTCATCCCACAAAGGCACTCTCCTCGCGATCGAGGAGCTCAACGCCGCCGGCGGCGTGCTGGGCCGCACCTTCGATCTCGTGACCGAAGACAACCAGTCGAAGGCCGGCGAATCCGCCACCGCCGCCCGCAAGCTCATCTCCCGCGACCACGTCTCCGCCTTGCTGGGCGAGGTCGCCTCCAGCCGATCCCTCGAAATCGCCCCCATCGCCCAGAGCTCCAAGATACCCATGATCTCACCGTCCTCGACCAACCCCAAGGTCACCGCCGTCGGCAGCTACATCTTCCGCGTCTGCTTCATTGACCCGTTCCAAGGCACCGTCATGGCCAAGTTCGCCAAAAACGAACTCCACCTCAACAAGGTCGCCGTCCTCACCTCCGTCTCCTCCGCTTACAGCGTGGGTCTCGCGAAATACTTCAAGGAGCGGTTCATCGCCGACGGCGGCGACATCGCCATCGAGCAAAAATACTCCGAGGGCGACAAAGACTTCCGCTCCCAGCTCACCGCGATCAAGGCCGCCGGCGTCGGCGGCATTTTCGTCCCGGGCTACTACACCGAGGCCGCCCTTGTCGCCAAGCAGGCCCGCGAACTCGGCATCACCGTCCCGCTCTTCGGCGGCGACGGCTGGGAGGCCCCGCAGCTCATCGAGATCGGCGGCTCCGCACTGGAAGATACTTATTACTCGACCCACTACTCACCCGAGGACAGCTCCCCCGCCGTGCAGGGCTTCGTGAAACGCTTCCAGGCACGCTTCAACGGCGAGACCCCCGACGCCATGGCTGCGCTCGGTTACGACTCCGCCGTGTTCCTGGCCGATGCTATCAAGCGCGCCGGCACCGTCGAGTCCGCCGCCGTGCGCGCCGCCCTCGCCGCTACCAAGGACTTCACCGGCGTCACCGGCCACACCAACATCGACGCCAACCGCAACGCCACCAAGGCCGCAGTCATTGTGACCATCAAAGACGGCCGCTTCAAATTCCTCAAAACTGTGGCACCGTGACGGAGTTTCTTCAACAACTTCTCAACGCCCTATCGCTGGGCGCGATCTACGCCCTCATCGCGCTCGGCTACACGATGGTTTACGGCGTGCTGCGCTTCATCAACTTCGCCCACTCCGACGTCTTCATGGTCGGCGCGGTCGCCGGTTGCCTGATTGGCAAGCACCTCCCAATCGGCACGTGGTGGGGCGGACTCGCCTGCCTGCTCGGCGCGATGGTCGTCTGCGCCCTCCTCGGCATGGTAATCGAGCGCCTCGCCTACCGCCCCCTGCGCGCCTCGCCTCGGCTCAATGTCCTCATCACCGCCATCGGCGTCTCGCTCCTCCTCGAATACACGTTTCAAAATGAACACGTCTTCGGAGCCGCCCCGCGTGCCTTCCCGCAGGTGTTCCCGCAGGTCGTCTGGCAGCTGGGCGGCCTCACTCTTTCGAGCAACCAACTCCTCGTCATCGGCGTCGCCCTCGTGCTGATGGTCGCCCTCCAGTTCGTCGTCTTCCGCACCAAGATCGGCACCGCCATGCGCGCCGTCGCCCTCAATCCCCGCGCCGCCCAGCTCGTCGGCATCAACCCCGATATTGTCGTCTCCTTCACCTTCGCACTCGGCTCCGCGCTCGCCGGCGCCGGCGGCATCCTCTACGCGCTCAACTACCAGTCGGTCGAGCCGCTCATGGGCGTGATGCCCGGGCTCAAAGCCTTCGTCGCTGCCGTGATCGGCGGCATCGGCAACATCCCCGGCGCGGCCCTCGGCGGCCTCCTCATCGGCACCATCGAGACCTTCGTCGGCGGCAGCCAGCTCTCCACCTACAAGGACGCCATCGCCTTCGCATTGCTCATCCTGATCCTGCTCTTCCGCCCCACCGGCCTCCTCGGCCGCCGCACCGTCGAGAAAGTATGACGCCCTCAAGCCGCATTTTTTCGTCTCCCCATCTCGCCCTCCTCGGCGCGCTGATCGCCAGTTTCACGCTCACGCGCTTCGTGACCGATCCCTACGCGAACGACATCCTCACCACCCTCGGCATCAACATCATCCTCGCCGTCTCGCTCAACCTCGTGAACGGCCACACTGGTCAGTTCTCTCTGGGCCACGCAGGTTTCATGTCCGTCGGCGCGTATCTCTCCGCCGCCGTCACGATGTTTCTGGGGCCGCACCTGTTCGGCGATGATGGTGGCGCCCCTTGGACGCAAAACGCCTTCTTCTTCGCCGCTCTCCTCACCGGCGGCCTCTGCGCCGCGCTCGCCGGCCTGCTCGTCGGCATCCCATCGCTGCGCCTGCGCGGCGACTACCTCGCCATCGTCACCCTCGGCTTTGGCGAAATCATCCGCGTGATTTTTCAGAACATCGAGCCGCTCGGCGGCGCGCTCGGCCTCAACGGCATCCCCAACTACACCACCGTCACGTGGACGTTGAGCTTCGCTGCCGTCACCGTCTTCGTCGTCGGCTGCCTCGTGAACTCTACCTACGGCCGCGGCTTCCTCGCCACCCACGATGACGAGATCGCCGCCGAGGCGATGGGACTCAACACCACCCGCTACAAGATCGTCGCCTTCGTCGTCGGCGCGTTTTTCGCGGGCATCGCGGGCGGACTCTACGGCCACTTCAAGATGAGCATCACCGCCTCCGGCTTCGATTTCACCAAGAGCATTGAGATCGTCGTCATGGTCATCCTCGGCGGCATGGGCAACACCCTCGGCGTCATCCTCGCCGCGACGTTGCTCACCCTCCTACCCGAAGTCCTCCGCCCCATCGCCGAATACCGCATGATCCTCTACTCGTTCCTGCTGGTCGTGCTGATGCTCGTCCGTCCGCAAGGATTGTTTAACTTCCATTTCCCCAAGCTGCGCCGCTGATGCCCGACGCCCTCCTCCAGCTCGACCAGGCCACCATCCGTTTCGGCGGACTCACCGCCGTCAACGCCGTGGACCTCGCGCTTGTGCCCGGCGAACTCCACGGCCTCATCGGCCCCAACGGCGCCGGCAAGACCACCCTCTTCAACCTCATCACCGGCGTCTATCCCGCCT
>JANXRL010000002.1 GCA_025352985.1 Verrucomicrobiota bacterium | reverse complement strand
CCGTGCGCCAAATAAGGTCGTGTTCTTCAAGACCGGCGACCGCCGCATCGTGCGCGCCGAGACTCCCGTGCTCGACGCGTTGGGCACGCAGGTGGGCCGTGTGCTCTCCGGCACGTTGTCGCCCATCATCAACGAGGCGATCGGCTCGGCACTCGTTACCACCGCGTCGGCGTCGGCACCACTTGCGGTGGACATCCGCGGCACGTTGATCCAGTTGCAACTCGTCAAACCTCCCTTTGTTGAACTAAAGAAATCCTCATGAGCAACGTCCCTTCCGATCTCCGTTACGCCAAGTCCCACGAATGGCTGAAGACCGCCAGCGACGGCACGGCTTGGGTCGGCATCACCGACTACGCCCAAAACAGCCTCGGTGACATCACCTACGTCCAGTTGCCCAAGGTCGGCGCGACGTTTGCCGCCGGCCAGACGTTCGGCGTCGTCGAGTCGGTCAAGGCCGCTTCCGATCTCTACCTGCCGGTCGCCGGCGTTATCGTGGAGGTGAACACCGCGCTCGATGCTGCGCCCGAGACCGTCAACCAATCACCCTACGAGCGCGGCTGGATTCTCAAGCTCAAGCTGGCTGACTCTGCGGCGGTCTCGACGCTCCTCGATGCCGCGGCTTACGAGAAGCTGATCGGATAAGATTATCGAAGGCGGCAGAGGGAAAATCCCTGCCGGTTTTTATTCTCTTTAGGTCCAATACCTCGAAGCTTGCTTCGTTTGGCAGAGCAACGGAATCCGTTGCCGGAATCTTCAATGCCTCGGGGCTTGCCCCGAGGATTCTTACTTCACGGCTTCGGACTCAGGCCTTGGCTATTTTTTTCGCCGGACGTTTTTTGGGGATGCGCTCGATATTGAGGTAAGTCTTCGAGCGCATTTGCTCCTCGTAAAACTCGACGAGGCGCACGCCTTCGCGGGGTTTGACGAGGTCCTTTTTGGTGGCGGCGTCGATCTGCGCCTTCATCTTGCGGCAGAGTTCCTCCCACTGGTATTGCACGCCGTCGATCACGTCGCGAATGCGGCTGCCAGCGAGAGTTTCCTCGATGTAAAAGCCGTTGGGTTCGTCGGGTTCGAGGAAGACGTGGACCTCGTTCACGCGGCCGAAGAGATTGTGCAGGTCGCCCATGATGTCCTGATAGGCGCCGGTGAGGAACACGCCGAGGTAGTAGGGCTTGCCGTTGAGCGGGTGAAGCGTGAGGTAGTCCTTCGTGTCCTGGAGGTCTATGAAGGTGCTGATCTTGCCGTCGGAGTCGCAGGTGATGTCCACAAGGACGGCGTTGACGGATGGCTTTTCCTTGAGGCGGTGGAGCGGGGCGATGGGAAAAAGCTGCTTGAGGGCCCAGTGGTCGAGGAGGGACTGGAAGACGGAGAAGTTGCAGACGTATTGGTCGGCGAGGAGGGCGGCGAGGCCGCGGAGTTCCTCGGGGACGTAACCGGTGTCGCGGGTTTCCTTGGCGATTTGTTCGCAGACCTGCCAGAAAAGGGACTCGGCTGCGGCGCGGTTTTCGAGGTTGAGGTAGCCGAGATTGAAGAGGGAGAACGATTCTTCCTTTTTCTGGATGGCGTCGTGGAAACGCTCGAGCTTGCCGAGCTTGGCCTTATTTTTGAGGAGGAGTTCGAGGTCGGTGACGACTTTGTGCTTTTCCTTAGGCTGATGCTGGATGCCGAGGGTCTCGCGCTTGTTGATGCGCTCGAAAACTTCCACGACGAGCATGGAGTGGGGGGCGACCACGGCGCGGCCGGACTCGGTGACGATGTCGGGCACGGGGACGCCGGACTCGACGCAGATGTCGCGGATGTTGGCCACGACGTCGCGGGCGTATTCCGCCATCGTGTAGTTCATCGAGGACTCGAAGTTGGTGCGCGAGCCGTCGTAGTCGATGCCGAGGCCACCGCCGCAGTCGAGGTAGCCCATGGGGAAACCCATCTTCACGAGCTGGCAGTAGAAGCGCGTGGCCTCGATGACGGCGTTCTTGATCGTGATGATGTTGGGCACCTGCGAGCCGATGTGGAAATGAACGAGCTTCACACACTGGGTGAGCTTGGCCTTCTTGAGCTTCTCGGTGGCGAAGAGGATCTCGGCGGTGTTGAGCCCGAACTTGGCGTTGTCGCCGGTGGAGGATGACCATTTGCCTTCGCCGCGCGTCTGGAGCTTGGCGCGGAAACCGATCATGGGCTTCACGCCGACTTCCTGAGAAATGGCGATGATGTCGTCCACCTCGGCGAGCTGCTCGACGACGATGATGATCTTCTTGCCAATCTTTCGGCCAAGGAGGGCTAGGCGGATATAGTCGTGGTCTTTGTAGCCGTTGCAGATGATGAGACGGTTGGGGCCCTCGTGCATGGCTAGGGCGATCATCAGCTCGGGCTTGGAACCGGCCTCAAGGCCGTAGCCGAATTCCTTGCCGGCGTCGACGATCTCGTCCACGACCTCGCGGAGCTGGTTGACCTTGATGGGGAACACGCCGCGGTATTCGCCCTTATAGCCCTCTTCCTTGATAGCCTTGCGGAAAAGCTCGTTGAGCTGGGTGACGCGGTGGCGGAGGAGATCCTGAAAGCGGATGACCATGGGGGCCTTCAGGCCCATGCCGATGGCCTCGTCAACGACGTCCATGATGCGGATGCCGCGGCCGTCGGCGAGGGGCTCGACGCTGACGAAGCCGTCGTCGTCCACGCCGAGGTGGCCGGAACCCCAGCGTTTGAAGCCGTAGAGTTCTTCGGATTTTGCAGCGGACCAGGAGGAGGCGGATTTGCTTTTCAAAGCGGTAAAAGGCGGACGGGGTTATGGCTTGCGTTCAGTTGGTTCAACGGAGTTGTATCGCTGTTTCATTTTTCAAAAACCACAACACGAAATAACAATCATGTCTTCCCCTATTGAAGTGCCGTCTTTCCTGGCTCAAGCCGCCGCCCCCTCAGCCGGCCCGATGCAGTTTCTTTTCCCGGTTTTGATGGTGGCCGCGATCTGGTTCCTTATCATTGCACCGCAGCGCAAGAAACAGAAGGAGCACCAGAAGATGCTGGATACCCTCGGCACGGGCGACGAGGTCGTCACCAGCGGCGGCATCTATGGCGAGATCACCAACACCAAGGACGACCGTTTTGTGATCCGCATTTCTGAGAACACCAAGATCGAGGTCGGCAAGGCCTTCATTCACGCGGTCATCAAGAAGACGAGCTGAAGTCCTCTTCGGAAGCATTGGTCAGGTCTATCTGCCGGTTGCCAGAGCGTTTAACCGCTGGCCGACTGGCCCGACGAAAGACCCTGACCTCTCCATATCCCCCTTTTAAACCAAATAACCCATGCTTAAGCGCAACCTCTGGAAGCTGATCATCAGTTTGGCCATCGCACTCTGGGCGGTGTCATCACTGCTTCCCATCAAAGACTACACGTTCGATTCGTTTGTCGCCCGCAAGGCTCAGGCGAAACAGACCGAATTCAACTCCCTCATCAAAGAAGCCAGTGAAGGCGTTGCTTCGCATAAATATTCCAGCGTCTATGTGGCGCTGAAATCGATCGCCAACGAGCGCAAGATCGACCTCACGCAGTATTTCCCCGAGCTGAAGCTCGAGGCGTCGCTGAAGAACATCCAGAAGCGCAACGACATCCTGCTAAATTACCTTCTCAAGAAGTCGCAAAGCCCGCTCCAGCTCGGCCTCGACCTCAAGGGCGGTATCGCCTTCACTCTAGAGGTCGATCCGGCCGCTTTTGCCAAGGAGGGCGAAGCCGCCCGCACGCAAAAGCTCGCCAAGGCTATCGAGATCATCGGCAACCGCATCAATGGTCTCGGCGTGTCCGAGCCGATCATCCGCCCCATCGGTGACAACCGCATCGAGGTCCAGCTCGCCGGCGTCTCCACCAAGGACAACCCCGAGGTCGTGGATAACTTAAAGAAACCCGCCCGCCTTGAGTTCTGCCTCGTTCACCCGACGCTTAACCCGGCCACCACCGCTCCGTCAGACATTCCTCCGGGCTACCGCACGCTCATCCTGGACCAAGAAGGCCGCAACGGCCAGGCAACCGCCACCGAACTGTTCGTGAAGCGCATCCCCGAGGCCACCGGCGAGATCATCTCCGACGCTTTCCCCTCGATGGACGAATACGGCAAGTTCCGCATCATCCTCAAGTTCACCTCCGCCGGCAGCAAACGCTTCGCCGACATCACCCGCAAGATCGTCGAGAACAACCAGAGTTCTGGTCAGGTCGGCCAGCTCGCCATCGTGCTCGACGGCAAGCTCTACTCCGCCCCGAGCGTGCAGAAGGAGATCGACAGCCCTTCCGCCGAGATCACCGGCAGCTTCAGCCAGCGCGAGGCCTTCGATCTCTCCAACGTCCTCAACAACCCCCTCGACCTGCCCATGCAGATCAAGGAGCAGTATGAGGTCGGCCCGTCTCTCGCCCAAGACGCCATCGACAGCGGTGTGCGCGCCACCGTCATCGGCACCGCCTTGGTCGCGGCGTTCATGATCACCTTCTATGCCACCGGCGGACTCGTCGCCATCGCTACGCTGGCGGTCAACCTACTCATCATCCTCGGCACCATGGCCAGCCTCGGCGCGACGCTCACGTTGCCCGGTCTCGCCGGCATTGTGCTCACCATCGGCATGGCGGTGGACGCGAACATCTTGATCTTCGAGCGCATGCGTGAGGAAATCACCGCAGGCAAATCCCTCATTACCGCCAACCAGAGCGGCTACATGAAGGCGCTCACGACCATCCTGGACGCCCACTTCGTGCAGCTCCTCATCTGCGGCATCATGATCGGCCTCGGCACTGGACCCATCAAGGGCTTCGGCGTCACCCTCGCGATCGGTGTCATCTCCACGCTGTTCTCGGTGCTCATCACCGCCCACCTAGTGTTGGAAGTCCTCATTGAATCCCAATGGATCAAGAAGATCACCATGCGCCGCATCCTGAAGGAAATCCACGTGGACTTTGTCAAATACGGCAAACCCGCCTTCATCGCCTCCTGGCTCCTCGTGCTCCTCGGCGTGGCTGTGATCGTTTACAAGGGCGACCGCATCTACGGCATCGACTTCGCCGGCGGCGACGTTGTCACGGCCGAGTTCGCCCAGCGAGTTGACGCTGCGGACATTCGCAAGGTCGCCGTGTCCAGCGGCGTCGGCGAGGTAAGCGCCACTTACGCCAGCGCGCTCGGTGGCGGCAAGGAAGTCCTCAAGCTCGAGACCGCTGAAGGCAAGTCGAAAGCCTTTTTCGCCGCGCTTCAGGCCGCCTATCCCAACGCCAAGCTCGTCTCGGTGGGCGAGAGCCACATCGGCGCCGCCATTGGCAAGGAGATCGAGTGGAACGCCCTGCTCGCCATCGGCGCGTCCATGGCGGTCATTCTCGTTTACATCGCCTTTCGCTTTGAATTCGGCTTCGGCGTCGGCGCGATGTTCTCCTCGCTCCACGACATCCTGATGACGATCGGTATCTTCGTGCTGTTCGGGCACCAGTTCTCCGCGCCCATGGTCGCGGCCATCCTTTGTATTGCAGGCTACTCCATCAACGAGACCGTGGTCGTGTTCGACCGCATCCGCGAGGAGTTGAAACTCAATCCCAACGGCTCGCTCCGCGTCGTGGTCAACGCCGCCATCAACAAGGTCTTTGCCCGCACGATAATGACCTCGACGACCACCTTTCTGGCGGCCCTCTCGCTGTATCTCTTCGGCGGCGGCGTCCTTCGCGACATCTCCTTCACGTTCCTCGTCGGCATCGTCACCAGCACGTTCTCCGCGATCTTCATCTCGTCGCAGGTGTTCTACTGGTGGCACAAGGGCGACCGCAAGCACGTCGAGGCGCATCAGGACTTGAAACCGGCCTACTCATGGGAAGCCGGCAGCAAGGCCTCGCAATAAACCGCGAGCTTCATCGCTGATGCGTTGGACCTACAAGCCGCTCCCGGCCGACGAGGTCGGGGCGCTTAGCCGGCACACGGGCGATAGCCCGGTGCTGGCGGAGCTTTTGCTCCGCAACGGGCTTGGCGACGGCGAAACCGCCGCGAAGTTCCTCCGGCCCGCGCTGGCGGAGCTTAACGACCCGTTCCTGCTTCCCAACGTGGAAGCCGCCGCCGCCCGCCTGCGCGAGGCCATCGGCAACGGCGAACAGATCGTCGTGCTCGGCGACTACGACGTGGACGGCGTGAGCAGCACCGCGCTCCTCGTGAGCGTGCTGCGCCGCTTCGGTCTCCAGCCGCGCTTCGTCGTGCCGCGCCGCATGGAGGATGGCTACGGCCTTTCCCGCAGCGCCATCGACCGCGCCCTTGAACGCGGCAAACCCGATCTCTTCATCGCGCTTGACTGCGGCACCAACTCACTCGACGAGGTCGCCTACCTCATCGGCCAGGGCATCGACGTGTTGGTGGTTGATCACCACCGGTCCAAGGAGACCCCGCTCGCGCAGGGCATTCTTATCAATCCGCACGTCAACAGCGTCGAGGGCGACGACACGTGGCGCAACCTTTGCACCGTCGGCCTCGTTTTCAAGCTCGCCCACGGTTTGCTGAAGCTCATGCGAGCGGACAACCATCCCGTCGCGCTCGCCATGAAGCTCCGCGATTACCTAGATCTCGCGGCGATGGGCACGGTGGCCGACCTCGTGCCGCTTACCGGCGAGAACCGCATCCTCGCCCGCTATGGTCTGCGCATCCTGCAAAGCTGCGAGCGCCCCGGCGTGCGCGCGCTCATGGAGGTCGCCGGCGTGAAAACCGACCACGCCATCATGCCGGTGGATATTTCGTTCCGCCTCGGCCCGCGCATCAACGCCAGCGGACGCCTTGCCGATGCCGCGCTCTCCGTCGAGCTGTTGCTCAGCGACGACGACCAGTTTTGCCGCGAGACCGCACGCCAGCTCGACGTGTTCAACCGCGAGCGCCAGGACATCGAGCGCCAGATCACCGACGAGGCCGAAAAAATGATCGAGAGTCGGTTCGCCGACTGGCCCGGCATCGTGCTCTTCGGGGAAAACTGGCACCCCGGCGTCGTCGGCATCGTGGCCGGCCGCGTGACCCGCAAATACAACCGCCCCTGCGTCGTCCTCGGCAACGAAGGCGAGTTCGCCAAGGGCTCTGGTCGCAGCGTGAACGGCGTGAACCTTGTCGAGGTTCTGGGAACATGCAGCGACCAGCTGACGAGCTGGGGCGGCCACCCGATGGCGGTGGGCGTGTCACTCCTTAAAACCAATCTCGATGAGTTCCGCACACGCTTCGCCGACGGCGTGCGTGCGGCGGCGGGTGGCGATTTGATCGAGGCGATCCTGACGATTTCCGCGTGGCTCACGCCCGAGCAGATTAAGGAAAAGCTCATGGACGAGCTGGAGACCCTGCAGCCCTTCGGCCAGGGCAACCCCGAGCCGGTCTTCGGCATTCGCGGCGTGGTGCTGCGCCAGCGTCCGGATGTTTTCAAGCAGCTACATTTCCGTTTTAATTTCGACGATGCCAACGGCCGCCGCCTCTTCGGCGTGGCTTGGAAAATGGCCCACCGCCTCCCGCCCACGGGCGTGCCTCTGGACTTCGCGGTGGAGCTGGCCTGGAACCATTTCAACGACCGCAAGCTGCTCCAGTTGGAGCTGATCGACTGGCGCGTGAGCGAGTGATGGTAAGGGTAGGCCCCGTGACCGCTTGGCTTGCTGCGGACGACTCGAAGTTTGACCACTAATGGAATCTCCCAATGGGCGATTCTCTGGGAGCGGCTTCTCGCAATGCTCCGGCTAGGTAGCGGAGGGACGGCTGATGCCGCCGTGTGGGATTAACCACGGATTTTCACTTATCAGCACTTATCCTGCCCTTCATCTGTGATAATTAGTGACCATGAGTGGTTAAAAGCTCGGTTCCTGATTTCCAGTTTTTTATATAAAACTCCATATTTTATGCCGCTTATTAATATAAATTGCAGTGATTTAGGTTGAAAATCAGATTATTTGATTATCATCTTTTGGCATGAGCAATACTCTAACCGTCACGGAGGCTGCTCGGAATTTTTCCGATGTGATCAGCCGCACGTTTTACCGGCACGAAACCACTGTGCTCCTCAAGGGCGGCAAGCCGGTCGCGCGCATTGTTCCGGCTGCATCCGCCTCGGTCACTGGTCGCGAACTGGCCGCAGGGTGGGCCGATCTTCCGCATCTTGACGTCGGCGATGCCGAGTCGCTCGGGCGGGACATCGATGCCGCTTCCAAGTCCCTATCTGTGCTTCGCGATCCATGGGCCTGATTCTGGATTCTTCGGTTTTGATCGCCGCCGAGCGGAAACGTCTGCGGTTTTCGGATTTTTGCGCGTCACTTGGCGACGAAGAATTGTTTATTACGGCCATCACCGCGTCGGAATTGCTGCACGGGTTCGAGCGCGCCGCCGATCCGTTGATCCGCTCCAAACGAGCTGCCTTCGTAGAGGCTTTGCTGTCGCGGTTTCAAGTGCTGGAATTTGACATTGATGTGGCCCGCCACCACGCGCGGATATGGGCGGTGTTGGCGACCGGAGGCACGCTGATAGGGCCGCACGACCTGCAAATTGCCGCGACCGCCCTGCGCCATGACTTCACCCTGGCGACGCTCAACCGGAACGAGTTCCTGCGCGTCCCATCGCTGCGCCTGGCTGAGTTGAAGGATTACGTGATTACGGGGTAGAGTTTCGTAGATGCGATAGGCGGACGGGATCGGAGTTTTGACCACTCATGGAAACAGGGGAACGCTATCCCGCACGCGTGATGGGGAAATTCGACACCTACATCAAGGTGCTGAATTTGGACAGTGAATTGGTAAAAATCCCTTACACGGATCTAAACCCCGGAACCCTGAAACAATCCGAGAAACAGATTGAAAAGTAGCCCCATAGGTCCAATCAACCTATGGATTAACCTCCCTTTAAAATCTAGGATCTCATGAAAAAAACATTTTGGCCATTTTTTTGGATTATCGCCGTCTTAACGACCCCTGTCGCCTTGTCCGCCGAGACAACGCTCCCTGAAAGCTTCAAAATCCAAAATTTCGACCGTCCTGGCCGAAACCTCACTGATTGGGTCACCAGCTTCGCTAAATTCCACAAAGTGGTCATTAACTCCGGAGTCGATAAGTTGTTGATATCAAAAGACGGAGCAAAAATTGGCTTTAACGAGGCACTGGTAACACTCGGATTTAAGCCGAAAGCGCGGTCCCCGAAAAAGATAACCGAAGAAGCTATCCTCGAATTCATCCGCGAAGAACTCGTGTATAGCGGACCTGTGGTTATGAGTATTTATAGCGACAAAGAATCCAATACCGGATCCCCCGGACTTATCCTCGGCTACGACAATAAAAAAGAAAAATTAGACATCTGGATGCTAATTGCAGCAAAAGGCGAAACGCTGATGTATAAAGATGTGAATAAAAAGATCAGGGGCCTGATAAGCTACACAAAACCAGAAAAAGTAACGGCACCCGTAACAATGGAAACGCTCAACAAAATCATCAGTCTTACAACAGGCATGACGACTTACGACGAAGTAAAAACGGTGCTTCTCAGCGACAGAAAACTTAAGGTTTTCGAAAAAGAAGGCTTATCCAAACGCCTTAACGAGACCGGAGAAAAAGTAAAAGCAGTAAGCGTTACAAACACAAATGGCTTCGAAATGCTTACAGTCGCAATGAAAACAAGCCCCGTAATCCTCATCCCCCAAACTACAGGAGACAGCCAAGTCTTGCTTTTCTACAAAGACAGCAAAACCGGAGATAACGTATGCCGTAAACTAGTGGACGGTAAATGGGTAGAAAACCCGCTCTTAAACCTAAGTAACGCGAACAGCAGACGTCTGCTAGAAAAAGACGGGAAATGGTCGCTGCCCATCCTCCGCATGAATATTGAGGAATAAAAGTAGATACGGGCGAACGAACGCGCTCAAGGGCAATCCAAAGGGGGCTGGGTGGAATGGCGCTAAGTTAAGGCTGTTTTCCGTCTTTTTTTGGTAGGAAGACTATTGTTTTAAATAAATAACTTACAGAACTAAGACCGTGTCTAACTTAGCGTCATTCGGGTCTGGATGAGTTTTGTGAATTTTGAGTCAGCCGACGTGGCCGAGGTTTTGGGATAAGCCGTAAGGGGGCTGGGCGTTTTTTGTTGGTTTTTGATTTAAACCAACGAGTAGGGCTCTGCCAAATTGGGGACATAGAGAATTGCTTCACGTGCTTTTCCCAAGCGGCGTATTCATCTTGGAAAGCTCCGCCCAGCCTGCGTTCGGCGTCCAGATAGCGTGTGGCGGATATCGGTTAGGTTTCCGCCCAGCGATTGAAGGAGACCTTCACCGCAAAGCTGCGCGGGCGCGCTTGAGAACCGTAGCGGAGGGCACGCCGGCATCTCCTTTGATGTCCATTTGAAGCGCTCGCAGCGAACTGACGGTCGCCAGTTCGATCTGCGTCAAACGACTCTGAATCTCCCGCCCGAGGAGTTTTGACTTGGACGGACGTGCGGACGATTTCGGAGGGAGAGTCGTTGGCATGGGCGAAATGTAGGCGCGGGCGCGCATGGCGTAAGCAGGGATCATCATCGGAAATCGCGCGCAAGCGTGCTCCTACATTCGGAACGCGACCGGGAGGTCGCGTCTACATACGGAACCTGAAGCGGCGCGCCCAGCGGTCACGCCCTACCTTCAGAACAGGCCTAGTTGGGGGCTGGCTCGGGTTTCTGGATCACTTCAAATTGTGCGGCGATGATCTGGCGGAAGTTTTCCGCGATGCCGTGCCAGTCGAGCACATCTACCCGGATGGGGAGTTCGGAGTCGGTCAGCGCTTCGCGCAGGGCGGCGAGGCGGTCTCCTGCGAGCGAAGAGGGGCCCACCACGGCAAGGTCGAGATCGGAGTAAGGCTTGGCCGTGCCCTTGATCCGCGAGCCGAAGACGCGCACCTCGCACTCCGGCACATGGCGGGCGAGGAGGGCTTGCACGGTGGCAAGATGACGCGCTTCGAGATCAATCATTGCGAATGGTGATGTCGGCCAGAAACCGTTCTGCTTCCGGCAAAAAATCCACCGTGACGGTGTAAACATCGGCTGCCGTGGCGGCATCGTAGGTGTGTGAGGTTTCGTTGCGGCCACGATGGAAGTTCATCCACCGGTCCACGTCGGCAATGAGGCGGTGTTCGGCGGCTATGCGGAAAAGTTCGCGGCGCGTGACGCCGTCAACGTTCTCGCGGGTGCCGTGCTGCTCGATCCAGCGTTTCATGGCTTTCCAGCATTGTTCGTAGGCTACTTCGAAGTGTTGGATGATACCCGACTTCACCGTATCCCGCATGACAGGACTGAGCGAGGCGAGCATGGGGACAGCTTCGTCGAGCGAGCGACGAAGGGCCAAGACCGATTGCTCCAACGAAGTGAAATCGAGCTTCATGAATGGGGAAGTTGAAGGACGGGTGGACGGAAGGCGAGCGTGAGTAGGGGAAGTAGCGAGTGATGAGTAGCGGGAAGACGGAGGGCGGAGCGGCGCGCCCAGCGGTCACGCCCTACCTTTAGAACAAGCCGAGCTGACTATTGTCTTCAGGGGTGACGGTGATTTTCTTTTTTGGACGAGCTTTGGGTGTCGCGGCTGACGGAAGTTCGATGCTCGTGTCGTCGCTTTCGAGCTTGGCGAGGATGGTTTTCGCGCGGTCGATGACGGTGATGGGGAGGCCGGCGAGGCGGGCGACTTGAATACCGTAGCTGCGGTCGGCGGCGCCGGGGATCACTCGGCGGACGAAGACGATTTCGTCGTTCCACTCTTTTACCGCTACCGAGAAGTTGCGGAGGCGGCTCAGGTGTTTTTCGAGTTGGGTCAGCTCTTGGTAATGCGTGGCGAAGAGCGTGCGGGGGCCTTTTTCGGCGTCGCGGTGGAGGTGCTCGACCACCGCCCAGGCGATGGAGAGGCCGTCGTAGGTGGAGGTGCCGCGGCCGATCTCGTCGAGGATGATGAGGGAGCGGTCGGTGGCGTTGTTGAGGATGTTGGCGGTCTCGTTCATCTCGACCATGAAGGTGGAGTTGCCGCGGGCGAGGTCGTCGCTGGCGCCGACGCGGGAGAAGATGCGGTCCACGAGGCCGACGCGGCAGGCTTTGGCGGGGGTCCAGCATCCGACTTGGGCGAGGAGGGTGATGAGGGCGACTTGGCGGATGTAGGTCGATTTGCCGGCCATGTTGGGGCCGGTGATGAGGGCGAGCTGAGCGTCGGAGGAGGAGAGGGTGGTGTCGTTGGGGACGAAGGCTTGCGAGCCGCCGGCGGAGGTGGGCGAGCGGAGCATCTGCTCGACGACGGGGTGGCGGCCTTCGGTGATTTCGAGGATGTCGCCTTCGTCGAGTTCGGGTTGGCAGTAGTCCCATTCGCGGGCGAGGACGGCCCAGCCGGCGAGGACGTCGAGTTCGGCCAGGGCGTCGGCGGTCTGGGAGAGCGCGATGGAGTCGTCGAGGATGGCGGTGACGAGGTCGGCGAAGAGGGCTTGCTCTCGGGAGAGGGCGTTTTCCTCGGCGTGGAAGATTTCCTTTTCCTTTTGGCGGAGGCTTTCGGTGACGTAGCGTTCGCCGTTTACGGTGGTCTGGCGGCGGATGTAGTCGGCGGGGACGAGGTGGAGGTTGGCCTTGGTGATCTCGATGTAGTAGCCGAAATTGCCGGTGAACTTGACCTTGAGGCTGCGGATGCCGGTGCGGGCCTGCTCGGCGGCTTCGAGGTCGGAGAGCCAGGTCTTGTTGCCGCTGTGAGGCCGCGCAGGCGGTCGAGCTCGGGGTCGTAGCCGGCGCGGATGAAGTTGCCGTCGGCGAGGTCGGCGGGGAGTTCGTCGGCGAGGGCGGAGGCGAGGAGCTGGCGGAGGGCGGGGAGCTCCTTGAGTTGAGCGTGCAGGGTTGAGAGTTGAGCGTCCGGACCGAAGGAGCCGAGGGTTGTGCGGAGGGCGGGGAGTTGGGCGAGGGTGTCGCGGATGCCGCCGAGTTCGCGGGGGTTGCGGAGGCGGTTTTGGAGGCGTCCGAGAATGCGGGGGATGTCGCGGATCTGGCCGAGGTGTTCACGGAGTTCGCCGAGCTGCATGGGGCGGGCAAGGAGTTCGCCGACGATGGCGGAGCGGCGCTGGATCTCGGCGAGATCGAGGGTGGGGGAGGCGAGCCAGCGTTCGAGGAGGCGGGCGCCGGCGGCGGTGCCGGTGCGGTTGATGGCGGTGAGGAGGGAGCCGTCGCGGGTGCCTCGGGAGGATTGGAAGATCTCGAGGTTACGCAGGGTTGCGGGGTCGAGAAGGAGGGTGCGGGCGCTGCGGTATTCCTGGAGGGAGCGGAGGTTTTCCGGTTTGGCGCAGAGGTTTTCGGTGGCGTAGTGGACGACGGCGCCGGCGGGGCCGAGGGCGGGGTGGTCGGGGGCGAGGCCGAAGCCTTGGAGGTTGAGGACGCCGAGGGCGGTGGTGACGGTGCGGAGGCCTTCGGAGGTCTCGAAGTGGTAGCCGGGGAGGTCGGTGACGAGGCGGGTGGAGGCGAAGGCGTGGAGGGCGTGGACGGCGGCCGAACCCCACTCGCTCACGCTCGCGGCTACGTGCGGGGCGGTTTTCCAGCGTTCGATTTCGCCTTCGATGACGATGAGTTCGGCGGGGTCGAGGGCGGTGAGGACGGGAAGGAGGTTTTCGGGGCGGGCGTCGGTGGCGACCTTGAATTCGCCGGTGGAGAGGTCGAGCCAGGCGGCGTGAAGGCCGGCTTTGTCGAGGAGGAGGGCGCAGAGGTAGTGGTTGCGCGAGGCGTCGAGCTGGTTGGCGGCGAGGGTGGTGCCGGGGGAGAGGATGCGGGTGAGGGCGCGGCGGACGAGTTTGCCTGCCTTGGCAGGTTCGGCCTGGTCGCAGATGGCGACTTTTTTGCCGGCGGCGAGGAGCTTGGTGACGTAGTTGTCGAGCGCGTGGGCGGGGATGCCGGCCATGGGCGTCTCCTGGCGCTTGGTGAGGGTGAGGCCGCAGATGCGCGAGGCGGCGGCGGCGTCGTCGAAGAACATCTCGAAGAAGTCGCCGAGGCGGAAGAGCAGGAGGGTGTCCTTGGGGAGCGTCCGGCGCACCTCGAAGTATTGCTGCATCATCGGGGTGAGTTTCTCGGGGGCGGACGACATGGAGGACGATGCGAACGGGAAACGCGGCGGGAGGCACGAAAAATTTGCGAAGAGGGGCCGGGGAGGGCGGAGACGGAGGAGGCGGAGTTTTTGACCACAAGATGGAATCCGCCAATGGGCGGATTCGGTGGGAGCGGTTTCGGCCAATGGCCTTCACGGTTAAGCAGAGGGGCGGCTGATGCTGCCGGGGTGGCGGGCCGGATTTTTTGCGCTCATGGGGGTAAATCTTGCGGTCAAACGGTTCGACGGAGGCTGGCTTGCGTTGGCGGGCGGTTGGGTGTGTTTTGCAGGCTTATGTTTGCTTATGTGACCAAAAATTTCCCGGTCCGGATAGGTGGACTGGGCGCGCTGGTGATTGTGTGCGGCTGCGTGACCAAGCCGCCGGCGGCGACCGCACTGGCAGCTGAGCCCTCGGCACCGGCCGCCGAGGTGGTCACTTCCGCATTGTGGGGGAGCGAAGGCGAGCGGTGGCTGCCGACGGGGCGGCTGCCGGATTTTTCCTATGCGGGGTATCACAGCGGCGAACGGGCGATCCCAGACTATCCGCCGTCGCTCAACGTGGCGGCTTTTGGCGCGCGGGGCGACGACGACGTGGACGATACGGCGGCGTTTCAAAAGGCGCTGGCGGCGGCCGAGTCGGGGGCGGTGCTCGTGCCTCCGGGGCGCTACATCATCAGCGACGTGCTGCACATCACCAAATCCGGGGTGGTGCTGCGGGGCTCGGGACCGGAAACAGTTTTGTATTTTCCGAAGCCGCTGGAGGCGATCGCGCCCGAGAGAAGCGCGACTACCTCGGGGCGGCCCACGTCCAACTATTCGTGGGCGGGCGGGATGATACGGTTGGAGGGAAACCTCGGCTCCGCGGCGGTGACGCTCATCACGGCTCCGGCGGCGCGCGGCGAGAAGTCCGTCGTCGTGGGTAAGGCGCAGCAGCTTGCCGTCGGCCAGTGGGTCGAGGTGTTCATGACGGACACGCCTGCCAACACCCTGGCGGCCCAGCTTTATTCGAACGACCCGGGCGACGTTTCCATGTTGAAGGGCTCGACGAAGGTCTCGCTCGTCACGCGCATCACGAAGATCGAAGGTAACCGCGTGGAGCTGGAACGCCCGCTGCGCTTCGACGTGCGGCCGGAGTGGCGGCCGGTGGTGCGGACCTTCCGCCCCACGGTGGAGGACTCGGGGGTGGAGGACCTGACGTTCGAGTTTCCGGTGACCCCCTACGCCGGGCATTTCACCGAGGTGGGATTTAATCCCATCGCCTTCGAGGGCGTGGCTAACTGCTGGGTGCGGCGGGTGAAGTTCATCAACCCCGACAGCGGCCCGATGGTGGGCGGAGTTTTCAACACGGTGTCGGACGTGGTCTTCGAGTCACGGCGGCCGGCCGACGGGGCGGGCAACCAAGGGCATCACGGCATCTACCTGCATGGCGGCGATCACCTGTTCACGCGTTTTGATATTCGCATGAAGTTCATCCACGACATCTCCGTGAGCGAAACGGCCGGCGTGGTGGTTGCACAAGGCAAGGGCGTGGATCTGTGCTTCGACCACCACAAGCGCGCGCCCTACGAGATATTGTTCACGGATATCGATCTGGGGCTGGGGACGCGTCCGTGGAAGAGCGGCGGCGGGGGCGGGCTGGGCAAAAACGCGGGGGCGCGGGTGACGTTCTGGAATCTGCGCGCCGCCGGTGCGCTGCCGGAGCCGACGAAGGATTTCGCGCCGTGGTCGCTCAATCTGGTGGGCGTCGATGTGGGCCGCCCGCCGTTGCTGGAGCCGGCCGGGGTGTGGCGGGAGATTCTGGCGACGCAGCAGGTGTTCCCGCAAAATATTTACGAGGCGCAGTTGGCGTCGCGGCTGTGCAAACGGTAAAGGCCAAATCCGGGCTTTGCCTCGGGCGGGTTCATCGTCTTCGTGTTTCGCGTGGTTAATCTCTTTCATCGCGATCTGGGCGGGACGGGCAATCCGCCGATGGTGGTTTTGCACGGTCTGCTGGGTTCGTCGCGCAACTGGCTGACGACGGGCGCCGACCTCGCGGCGCAGTATCACGTGCTGGCGCTCGACCTGCGCAATCACGGCAAGTCGCCGCACGCGGACGAGATGACCTACGAGGCAATGACGGCCGATGTGCTGGCGTGGATGGACGCGCACCACCTGAAAAAAGTTGCACTGATGGGGCACAGCATGGGTGGGAAAACCGCGATGCTGCTAGCGTGTCGCCACCCGGAGCGCGTGGAGCGGCTCATCGTGGTGGACATCGCGCCGAAGGCCTATCTCTCGAACGCGCATCGCGCCGAGTTTGCGGCGATGAACGAGCTGCGGCTCGACAGCCTCCAGTCGCGAGGCGAGGCCGAGCTGCGCTTCGAGGCGCGCGTGGATGACTGGGCGATGAGGAAATTTCTCGTGACCAACCTGGATCGTGACGCGGCGGGTGGCTGGAAGTGGCAGATCAACCTGCCGGCGCTCACGAAGGCGTTGCCCGAACTGGAGAAAACGCCGCTCGAGCCGGAGGATCGGTTTTTCGGCCCGACGCTTTTTATTGTCGGAGGGAAATCACGCTATGTGGAGGCGGAAGACCGGACGGTGATCGAGGGGCATTTTCCCGGGGCGCGGATCGAGGTGGTGGCGGAGTCGGGGCATAATCCGCACATGGAGACGCGGGCGGCGTTTGTGGCGGCGGTGATGGGCGGGTAGCGAGCCAGCGACGGAATTGGGACAGGATTAACAGGATGACGGGAGGATAAAACCCCGACATCACGTTCCCATCCTGCTCATCCGGTCTAACCTTTCCGGGTAATCAGCCTTTGCGCGTCCAGAGGCGCAGGGAGCCGAGGAGGAAATCTTCGAGGGCGGCGGATTCGTTCAAGTTCAGGCGAAGCAGGCCGACGTCGTGTTCGAGTTTATCGATGGCGGCGGTGAGGGCGCGGCGCGTGGGCTCGTCGCCTTGGCGCAGCAGGGCGAGGGCGAAGGTGCGCGTGGCGTGCTCGATGTCGGCAAAGAGGCGGGAGCGGAGGCCGTTGGAGATGCCGGTTTCGATGGCGACTTGCTCGTCGTCGCCGAGGTCGGGCGGGAGCTTGGCCTTTTGGAGTTTCCAGGCTTCGCCGGTGGCGAAGTCGAGGACGGTGGCGAAACGGGCGATGAGGCCGTAGGCGGCAAAGACGGAATCGGCGACGGCTTTTTTGTCGGAGACGCCTTCGGAGAGGCGGCCGAGCCACGTCTGGTAATCGGCGAGCCATGCGCTCCAGCCGTCGGGGGTGAAAGCGGCACCCAGGCCAGGGAAGCGGAAGTTGAGGCAACGGCTGCGGATGGTCGCGAGCAGTGCGTAGGGACGCGTGGTGAGCAGGAGAAGGGTGGTGTTGGCGGGCGGCTCCTCCAGGGTTTTGAGGAACGCATTGGCTGATTCCACATTCATGCGTTCAGCCTCGTAAATAATCCCCACTTTTCGTCTGGAGACGGAAGCGGTCACATAAAGCTTCGGCAAGAAATCACGCATTGTCCCCGGTTCAGGAGATTGAATCTTTCCGATAGGGATGATGCGCATTTTCCCTTTCGGGCGCAGATGAAGACAGTCGGGGTGGGCGTCGGGAAGGTAGGATGCGCTGGACTCTGGCGTGTTCAACAGCCGGTCGGCGATGGCGTGGGCGACGGCGAGGAGGGTGTCGTGGTCGTCACCGGTGATGAGGAGGCTGTGCGAAAGCCTCCTGCGCTCGATGGCGCGCTCAATGACGGCGACGGCGGGCGTGCCGGCGAGGGTTGACGGCCAGGGCGAGGGCGCGGGGGGCATTCGTGTCAGACCAGAATCTTTTGCAAGCCGTGCCAGATGTCATGCTCGACGCCGTCCTCGGCTTGCGAGCCGTCGATGACGAGGAAGCGTTTGGGCATGCTCTTCGCGAGGAGAAGGTAGCCCTCCCGGACCTTGTCGTAGAACTCGATGTTTTCGCGCTCCATGCGGTCGGGCAGGTCGGTGGCGCGCTGGCGGATGCGCTTGAGGCCGAGCTCGGTGGGGACGTCGATGATCACGGTGAGATTGGGCATGACGTTGCCGACGGCGAACTGGTTGATGAGGTTGACCGGGTCCATGCCGAGGTTGCGGGCGACGCCTTGGTAAACCGTGGTCGAGTCGAGGAAGCGGTCGCTTATGACGATGGTTCCTGTGAGCAGGGCAGGGGCGATCACCTCGCGGACGAGCTGGGCGCGGGCGGCGGTAAAGAGCAGGAGCTCGGTCTCGGCGCACATCTCGTCGCCTTTGGAATTATGGACGATGATGTTGCGGATTTGCTCGCCGATCTCGGTGCCGCCGGGTTCGCGGGTGGTGAGCACTTCGCGGCCGAGGAGCTGGAGGTGCTTCACGAGGCGGGAGATCTGGGTGGATTTGCCGCTGCCTTCGGAGCCTTCAAAGGAGATGAGTTTACCGGTGTGATGTTGTTTCAGAGGCATGAGATGAGTCTGCGCGACGGGGATGAGGGAGCAACGTTTTCCAGTTTATTTCCAAGCCAGGAGAAGGGCCTGCAGGTCAGTCGACGAAGGACTACGTCCGGTGCGCACGTAGTGTCCGGAGGTGCTGACGCCGACAGTGAGGCAGGCTTCGGGATCGAGGCCGAGGAGCTGGCCGTGGGAGAAGCCGGCGTTAAAATGGTCGCCCGCGCCGGTGGTGATGAGGGGTTTTGACGTGTAAGGGCCGGGAACCCATGCGGTGCCGGCGGCGGTCGCGCAGGCGGCGGATTCCTTGGGGTGAACGACCACGGTGGCGACACCGAGGCGGACACGGATGTCGGCGGCCATCTTGCGCAGTCCGGCCTCGTCTTCCTTGATGACCGGGTAATCGAGAGCCGCCCAGACCTGCTGTGCTTCCTTGAGATTCAAGCCGAGGGTGACGCGGCCGAATTTCTCGAACCGGCCGATGACGGCAAGCACGTTGAGAAGGTCTTCGCGGGAGCGTTTCTCGGGGTCGGCAAGGTCGAAGAAAAAGAAGCGGTCGCGCGCCGGGAGTTTCGGCAGCACGGTGTCAACGAGGGCGGTGAAAATCGCCGTCATGTTGGGGATCATCGTCCAGTTCACGAGGGCGACGAGGTCGGCGGCGCCGAAGGCGCGCAAGAGGGCGGGCTCGCCCATTTTTTCGACGAGGTGGTCGAAGGTGATCTCGTCGAGGCTGCGCATCTGGCCGAGCATGAGCTTGCCATCGGTGAACTCCACGGCGGTGGTGGTCGCGGGATCGCAGAGCGAGACGACGTCGGCCTTGGCGGCGAATTCCTGGAAAACGGGATGGATGACGGCGCGTCCGAGCGCGCCGATGTATTTGAGCTGGCTGCCGGCGGCGTGGAGGGCGTTGGCCATGATGGGACCGTTGCCGCCGAGCTTGTCCATGCGCGGGTAGAACTCGATGTTGGTGCTCTTGCCGGCCGCGCCGAGGATGCGCTGGGCAAACTCCGTGATCGTCGTGATCGGAGTGAACGCCTCGCCCTGGGCGGTGCGCAGGGCGACCGGGGTGACGATCGTGTCAACGAAGCCGTCGAAGCCGACGATGGAAAGTTTTTTGGTCAAGGCGCCTTCGTGCGTTTGCAACAAGGCGAGCGTGCGAGTCTTGAAATCCATAGGTTTAGAACTGGGTTTCAGAGCGAAGATTCCACCCTGCGCTCCCGCAACCAGATTCGCGTGCGCAAATCATCGTGATTTCCGTTGAAGGGCCATCGCAAACCCTCCAACCCTTACTGCTTCCTGCACGATTTTTTTCGATGATCCTTCTTTTCGCCACCGCCAACCTTTTCAAAATCTTCGGAGACACCGACATCGTTGGTCAGGTGCTCACGGCCGGCCTAGGCGTGTTCAGCCTCATCACGTGGACCGTGATGCTCGGCAAACACATGGAGCTGCAACGCCTGCGCGAGCTCAATCTGGCCTTCGAGCAGCGGCTGCGCGACGAACGCACGCTTCTCGACCTGCCTGAGAGCCTGCGCAACAAGCGGACGATTCCCTACGCGGATTTGTTTGCCGACGCGGTCGAGGCTTACTGGCGCGCGGCCGCCATTCAGAAAGAAAAAGGGGGCGACTCCAGCCGCTCCCGCCTCGAACACGCGGAAAACGCCATCCAACGAGCCATCGCCCGCCAAGTCCTGCGCTACGAATCAAGCATGATTTTCCTCGCCTCGATCGTGACCGGTGCGCCGTTCCTCGGTCTGCTCGGCACCGTGTGGGGCGTCATGGTGGCGTTCAGCGCGGTGTCGGGCCAGCAGACCGCCAGCATCCAGACGCTCGCGCCCGGCGTCTGCGCGGCCCTTCTCACGACCATCGCCGGCCTAGTCGTCGCGATCCCCTCGGTCTTCGGCTACAATTTCCTGCTGGGGAAAACCAAGCAGCTCATCACCGAGATCGAAAATTACGCCAGCTCTCTCGCCGACCGCATCGAGCTGGAGTCGAAATAACCGAGCCCTGCGACCACCACCATGGCCCGGACTTTCAGACAACGCCGCCAGATGCACGCCGTCGCGGAGTTGAACGTGACCAACCTCGTCGATCTGGCGTTCACCCTCCTGATCATCTTCATGCTCGCCACCCCGCTCATGCAGCAGGAGCAGACGATTCCAGTAAACCTCCCCGTCGAGTCGAAAAGCCCCCAGCAGAAGCCCGATCCCGACACCAAGTTTGAGAGCATCACGATCCAAGCGGACGGCGCCTACAATCTGAGCAACCGGATCATCACCCGCGCGCAACTGCCCGACGAATTTTCCCGCTTCGCCCGCGAGCCCAAGCCTCCGGTTTTCCGTATTCGCATGGATGCCAAGGCGACCGCCCAGCAGTTCATCGTCGTCATGGACGAGCTGAAGAGGGCGAACCTCACGCGCATCACCTTCGACACGCAGACCGCGAACTGAACGCACTGTATTTCCCGTGAGCACCGGTGTCATGAGCAGCCGCTCCCCCAACGCCTTTTTCCTCTCGGCCCTGCTTCATGGTCTGGTGGTGGCTCTGCTGCTTTTCCTGAGCTATGCGCTTAAGCAAAACGAACCGGACGCACCGAAGATTTTTGAGTTGGTCGCGGGCCCCAGCGATAACTATGGCGCGACCGAGGCGCCCGCGCTCGGTTCGCCCAGCGGCGTGAAGTTTGATCTCCCGGAACCACCCACAGTCGCGCCTGCGCCCGCACCCGCTCCCGAACCGGAGCCCGCGCCGATCTCGCCCGCGCCACCCGAGCTGGTTCCGCCCACGCCCGTCGAGCCCGCGCCGGCGCCCGTGCCGGTGAAGCCAACTCCGGTCGTCAAACCCACGCCCGTGACGCCGCCCAAGCCTCTACCGGATATGGCGAAAATGGTGACGCGCATCACTGAAAAGCGCGCGGCCAACATCAAAAAGAAAATCGAAAAGGAGCAGGAGCGCGCCGCCAAGGAGGCGGCGATCAACGCCAAGCGCATGACCAAGGAAGATTTTGACCGTCTCAACAAAAGCGGTGCGTCCGCCAAAGTCGTCAAGATTGACGCCGAGGGCATCGCCAGCGGCGTGGCGGGCGGTTCCACCAAGAACAAAACGGGCGGCGCGGGCGGCAAGGCCCTCACGCGTGAACAGATGGCCCTTTCCGACGCCTACATCGCCATACTCATTCAACGCCTTAAGGAGGCCCACCAAAAGCCCGACGGCCTCAGCGATCTGCTGCAAACGAAAGTTTCCTTCCGTTTGAACGCCGACGGTTCGATCAGCGACGTGAACATCGTGCGCTCGTCGGGTAACAACGACTACGACAATTCCGTGCTGGCGGCCTTCCGGAAGGTGCGCCTGCCCACGCCTCCGGCCAACCTGAAGACCGACGTTTACAGCGTCACGTTCAAGATGAAGGAGGACGAATGACGAAAACCTCAAAAAACCTCTTGCCTTCACCGCGCAAAAACTGATTTTCCATCCCTCCCGTTCAGTAACGGGCTCTTAGCTCAGTTGGTAGAGCGCCTCAATGGCATTGAGGAGGTCAGGAGTTCGAGCCTCCTAGGGTCCACCACTTTAGAAAAAACAACCTATCCCGCTAAGGGATGGGTTGTTTTGTGTCAGGAACGGAAGAACGCAGCACGGGCGGGTGGATTTTCGCCTATGTGTCGCCAAGCTCAAAGATTCTCCAAGCCGGTGAACTCGTAGAGTGTTTCCAGCAAGGTTTCGTGAAACAGCGGGTCTTGATAGACGGGCTCCTTCGAGAAGGCGGCCGCCAAATGAATAACGTCGATGGGATCGGATTCGGCGGTCAGGCGGCTGGCGAGTTCCACGGTGCGGTGGAGTTGCCGATAATCGCCCGCCCACGACTGTTTCTCCAGCCACAGCTGGGCTTCATGGGTGAAGGTAAACCGTCCTGCGCCGATGCGACGGAGAATCGCGCGGGCGATCAGGAACACGTCTTCATGGCGTTGGCTGAGGTCGG
>JANXRL010000152.1 GCA_025352985.1 Verrucomicrobiota bacterium | reverse complement strand
TCGTTGGCGAGGGCGATGGAGATGACTTCGCCGCGGGCGCGTTTGCCTTTCAGGACGACGCCGGGGTATTTCATGGTGAGGCGGCTGCCGATGTTGCAGTCGATCCACTTGATCTCGGCGTCTTCGTGCGCAACGCCGCGCTTGGTGACGAGATTGAAGACGTTGTTGGCCCAGTTCTGGACGGTGATGTATTGGATCTTGGCGCCTTTTAGGGCGACGAGTTCGACGACCGCGCTGTGAAGCGTGGAGGTGGAGAACTTGGGGGCGGTGCAGCCTTCCATGTAAACGACCTCGGAGCCTTCGTCGGCGATGATGAGGGTGCGCTCGAACTGGCCGAAGTTTTCGGCGTTGATGCGGAAATAGGCTTGGAGAGGCTGGGCGACTTTTACGCCCTTGGGGACGTATATGAAGGAGCCGCCGGAGAAGACGGCGGAGTTGAGGGCGGAGAACTTGTTGTCACCGGTGGGGATGACTTTGCCGAAGAATTTTTTGAAGATCTCGGGGTGCTCGCGGAGGGCTTCGGTAGAGTTGCAGAAGATGACGCCTTGCTTGGCGACGATGTCCTTGATGTTCGAGTAGGCGGCTTCGGAGTCGAACTGGGCTTCGACGCCGGCGAGGAACTTGCGCTCCTGCTCGGGAATGCCGAGGCGCTCGAAGGTTTTTTTGATGTCGTCGGGGACTTCGTCCCACGTGCGCTTGGGTTTTTGGCCTTGCGAGAGGTAGTAGCGGATTTTGGAGAAATCGATGTTGTTGAGGTCCGTCGTCGCCCAGTGCGTGGGCATGGGCTTGGCTAGGAAGGTCTTCAGCGCGGCGAGGCGGAATTCGAGAATCCACGGAGCCTCTTTTTTGACGGAGCTGATGTAGCGGACGGTGTCTTCGGAGAGGCCGGTGCCGGCGTCGAACTCGTAGTTGACGTTGTATTGGAAGTCACCGACGGCTTGGTCGATGCCGCCAACGGGATTGACGGCGGCTTCGGCTTCGTCGGCGGTGGGTGGGAGAGTATCGGTGTCGGCCATAAGAGGAAAGGAGTCGGAATTTGCCACAGAGTTCACAGAGCCCGGACACAGAGGTCACAGAGTTCGGAGTTGGGCAAGGGGAGGGTGTGGGTGGTTTGAAGGATTGCTCTGTGAACTCTGGTTCGGAGCTCGGTGTTCTCTGTGACGGATCCGGATGTATTAGGCGGTGACGAGTTCGGTTTTGACCCAGTCGTAGCCCTTGGCTTCGAGTTCGAGGGCGAGGGATTTGTCGCCGGATTTCACGATGCGACCGTCATACATGACGTGGACGAAATCGGGGACGATGTGGTCGAGGAGGCGCTGGTAGTGGGTGATGAGCATGACGCCGAGCTTGTCGCCGCGCATGGCCTGGACGCCTTCGGCGACGATCTTGAGCGCGTCGATGTCGAGGCCGGAGTCGGTCTCGTCCATGAGGGCGAAGGTGGGCTCGAGCATGGCCATCTGGAGGATTTCGCAGCGTTTCTTTTCGCCGCCGGAGAAGCCTTCGTTGACGGAGCGGGAGGTGAACTTCCGGTCGATCTTGAGCATGTCCATCTTGGAGTAGAGGCGCTTGTAGTAGCCGGTGGCGTCGAGCTCTTCGCCCTCGGCGAGGCGGGCCTGCACGGCCGCGCGGAGGAAGTTGGCGATGGAGACGCCGGGGATTTCGGAGGGGTATTGAAAGGCGAGGAAGATGCCGGCGCGGGCGCGTTCATCGGGTTCCATTTCGAGGATGGATTTGCCGTCGATGAGGACATCGCCGCTGGTGATGACGTAGTCGGGGTGGCCGGCGATGGCCTTGGAGAGGGTGGATTTGCCGGTGCCGTTGGGCCCCATGATGGCGTGGACTTCGCCGGTTTTGATCGTGAGGGAGAAGCCTTTCACGATGGGTTTGTCGGGAGTCGCGGCGAGGGCGACGACGAGGGCGCGGATTTCGAGGGAGGGCATGGAAAGATTTGTGATTTCGGATTTACGATTTCGGATTTTTTGGAAAATCAGCGTGTGGCGGTGGTCTTGCCGCGGAAGATGATGTCGATGGCGTCGGCATCGTAACCGGGTGGGAGGACGTCCTTTATTTTGGAAATGAGGCCGGTGGGCAGGTCGATGTCGAAGGTCGCGCCGGTGGCTTCATCGTGAAAGTGGGCGTGGGGGGCGAGGTTCGGGCAGTAGCGTGTAGGGCCGCGCTCGAAGTTGACGGCCCGGACGAGGTCACACTGGACGAGGGTTTCGAGGCAGTTATAGACGGTTGCGAGCGAGATGGTGGGAAGGTCGGCGCGGACGCGGGCGTGGACCTCGTCGGCGGTGGGGTGGTCGCGCTTGGTGAGTAACGCGGTATAAACAACCTCACGCTGGGGTGTGTTGCGCAGTCCGCTGTGGGCGAGCTTTTGAGCTAGGGACTCGGAGTTGAGCGTGTTGGGGGTCATGGGGAAACGTGTATATGTAATCTAGATTAGAATGGTTCCAAATCGCAAGTGGAGTTTGGAATTATTCTAACTCTAGTCTTGGGCCGCTGATTTAAGAACACGCCTTTGGGCTAAACTTTGTCGTGGAAAATGCTGCTTTTAGGGCTTAGCCGCCGTGTTCGGCTAGCCAGCGTTCGGCCTCGATGGCGGCCTGGCAGCCCATGCCTGCGGCGGTGATCGCCTGCCGGTAGACATGATCGGAACAATCGCCCGCGACGTAAACGCCGGGGACGTTGGTGCGCACTTGGGAACCGGCGGCGGGCTTGAAGTAACCGCCTTCGACCACGTCGATCGCCGGGGTGAACGGGCCGGTGTTGGGCACATGGCCGATGGCGACGAAGATGCCTTTGACGGGCAGCACGGACTCGGCGCCGGTTTTCAGGTTCTTGATCTTCAGACCGCTCACGGAGCCTTCGGGCACGCCGAGCACCTCGACGGGAACGCTGTCCCAGACCATCTGGATTTTTTCGTGGGCGACGGCGCGGTCGGCCATGATCTTGGAGGCGCGCAGGCTGTCGCGGCGGTGAACGAGGTAAACCTTGCTGGCGAAACGCGTGAGGAAAAGGGCTTCTTCGGCCGCGCTGTCACCGCCGCCGAGCACGGCGACTTCCATCTTGCGGTAGAACGCGCCGTCGCAGGTCGCGCAGGTGGTCACGCCCTTGCCGCCGTAGAGTTCCTTTTCGCCGGGAATGCCGGTCATGCGGGGCGAGGCGCCCGTGGCGATGATCACCGATTTGGCGAGAATCACGCGGTCGGCGAGCACGAGTTTGCGAGGGTGTGAGGTGAAATCGACGGATTGCACCATCGCTTGCTCGAAGCGGGTGCCGAAGCGGGTGGCCTGCTCGCGCATGTTTTGGGTGAGTTGGAAACCGTCCACGCCGTGGGGGAAACCGGGGAAGTTTTCCACTTCGGACGTTGTCGTGAGCTGTCCGCCGGGCAGGGGACCTTCGAGGACGAGCGGATTGAGATTGGCGCGGGCGGTGTAGATGGCGGCGGTGAGGCCGGCGCAACCGGTGCCTACGATGACGACGTTTTCGACGGGGGAGGACATGGGGAAGGAAAAGTTGGTAAACTTACACCAAGCGTCAAATGCGCGGGGCAGACAAGGCGATATGCAGCGCATGGAAGTGTTGCGTTTGCGCCAGACGAACTCCGAACCCAAGTTTGCCGGGATGAAGGTGGCGGCAGACGACAAGGGTGGGGAAATTGGAGCAGCCTGCGGGATGGGGCTGATTTCTAGCGCAGTCGCAAAGGCCGCGCAGTGAGGGCCAAAACGAGGGCCTATCGACTAGGTTTCACATCCCTCCTTCAGAGAGAAGGGCAGACGGTTTTACCTGTAAAACAGCCGCGATCTTGGCGATACTCTTCAGAGAAATGTTTTCTTCTCCTCGTTCGACGCCGCCCATGTAGGTCCGGTTGAGGTCCGCGAGCAAGGCCAGTTGCTCTTGGGAAATCCGTTGCCGCTTGCGTTCGCTCCTTACCGCGAGACCGAAACAGCGCAGGATAGGATCATGCGGGCGATGCGGCGGCATTGCCCTCGCATCCTATCGGCTCACCGCATTTACAACCACCGCATATACCAGTCATTTTGTGTTGCCAGAAGCCCAGCGACGTGTGCTCCTCTGGCTCCAACCTGCGGATTTTCAGTAATCATCATCATTTTAGAGTGCGCCAACTCACTTCATTTTCCTCCGAAGTCGCTTCGCAACTGGGCCACTATGTTTACCGTCTTGTGGATCCGCGGGACGGGGTGACGTTCTATGTTGGCAAGGGACAGGGGAATCGGGTGTTCGATCATAAAGTTGGCATGGCCGTGCTTCCCGAGGAGGCGGACGTTCCACAGGCCCTCTTGAGTGAAAAGATGCGCCGGTTGAACGAAATTCAGGCTGCAGACCTTGCATTAGTGCGTATCATCCACCGACATGGTTTGAGCAAAAGTGTCGCTTTTGAGGTCGAGGCGGCATTGATCGACGCCTATCCGAGACTGGCCAATTTGCAGGCCGGATATGATGCCTCTCGCGGGCTTCGGTCGGCACAGGAGATTAGTATCTTCTATGGGGCAAAGGAGTTCGCGACAGGCGGACACCCTCTGCTAATGGTCTCCATCGCGAAGACTTTTCCTGGAAGAAACGTTTATGATGCCGCGCGTTTTGCGTGGAGGTTGAATGTAAATCGCGCATGCAAGGCCAAATATGTTCTGGCCCACGTGCGCGGTTTGGTGATCGGTGTATATAAACCGACTGAATGGTTGTCGGCGATACCGGAGAATTTTCCGGAATTTCCGGAGGCGGATGTCGAGACAAAGCGCTTCGGGTTCCGTGGAACGCAAGCGGATGCAGCGGTGAACAAGATGTATTTGAATAAGCGATTACCTAAAAATTATAAGCAGAAAGGCGCGATGAGTCCGGTGCGATATATAGACTGTTGATAAATGTTCTGAAAATTTCGTCTGAAATCGAAAACTTAAATAAAAATAAAGATGAGTTCCGAATACGTTATTCTTGAAAAAGATGGGCTTTTGTTAACTTTAAAAAGAATCTTAAAGTCTTTCTTTAACTAGTAGTCAAGATATATAGAATAACAGCATTGATGACCAATATCAAGACTTGCTTATATGGTAGTATAACTTCAAGCTTTTTTTAAGTATACCCACTAATGATTGAAGAATAAAATTTTAT
>JANXRL010000130.1 GCA_025352985.1 Verrucomicrobiota bacterium | reverse complement strand
CGGTGACACCGGCGACGCCCTCATCTCCGGCCAGCTCGTCCCCATCACCGACACCGTCAAAGACAAATCCGGCCGCTACCTGCACAAGATCGACTCCGAATGTAGGAGCGAGCTTGCTCGCGATGTTCGCGCCACGCTCTCGGTCAACGCCCCCCGCCGCCGCGCCATCAACCGCCACCACACCGCCACCCATCTCCTCCACTGGGCCTTAAGAAAAGTTCTCGGCACGCACGTCCGCCAGGCCGGCTCGCTCAACGCCCCCGACCGCCTCCGCTTCGACTTCGCCCACTTCGAGGCCGTCACCCCCGCCCAGCTCCGCGAAATCGAAGGCCTCGTCAACGAGCGCATCCTCGAAAACGCCGCCGTCGCCTCCTACGAAACCGAGTTCGACAAAAAGCCTGAAGGCACCCTCGCCTTCTTCGGTGAGAAATACGGCAAGACCGTCCGCGTCGTGGACACCGGCGGCTACAGCCGCGAACTCTGCGGCGGCACTCACGTCGCCACCACCGGCGAAATCGGCCTCGTGAAAATCATCTCAGAAGGAGCAGTCGCCGCCGGCACCCGCCGCCTCGAAGCCGTCGCCGGCCAAGCCGCCTACGATCACGTTTCCGCCATCGAGACCCAACTCGCCGTCACCGCCGCCAAGATCGGCGTCCCCGTGAGCCAGCTCGACCTTAAGCTCGACTCTCTCCTCGCCCACAAGGCCGAGACCGAGAAGAAGCTCAAAGCCCACGAGCAACGCGCCATCGCCGCCCTCGCCAACGAACTCGCCTTCAAGGCCGTGACCAAGGAAGGCCTTCCCCACGTCTCCGCTGTCGTCACCGTCGAGGCCCCCGAAGCCCTGCGCGAAATCGGCTCCCAAGTCCTCGCCCGACTCGGTGGCGAAGGTGTGGTCGTCATCGGCGCCGCCTTCGGCCCCGAGAAACTCTCGCTCGTCGCCTTCGCGTCCCCCGCCGCGATCAAAGCCGGTCACCAGGCAGGCAAAATCATCAGCGTGTTGACCGCCCAACTCGGAGGCAAAGGCGGCGGCAAGCCCGACTTCGCCATGGGCGGCGGCAAAGACGTCGCCAAACTCGCCGAAGTCCTCGGCTAAAAACCCTCGATCCGGTTCACCACTAACGAACACTAAGCCTCACTAAGTTTCAGAAAATCGGACTCCGTTTCTCCGACATTAGTGTCCCTTAGTGCCCGTTAGTGGTTAAACCTCCGTCTCCGAAAATGTCCTCCGCCCTCAAGGACATGTTTGACCCCGCGCTCTACCGCGCACTCGCGTCCGAACTCTCGTCCCTCTCCCCCTCGTTCAACTCCGACATCTTCCTGTCGCACACGCTCACCGGTCTGGCCTCCCGCGAACTCATGCCCCGCATGCGCCGCACCACCGAGGCCGTCGCCCTCGCGCTCCCCCTGCCCTACGCCGACCAACTCGCTGTCCTCCGCGCCCTCGCCCCGCGCATCTCCTCCGGTTTCGTCGCGATCTTCCTCGCCGACTTCGTCGCCCAACACGGCCTCGACGACTTCAACACTTCGCTCGACGCGCTCCGTTTCTTCACCCGCTTCGGCTCCTCCGAGTTCGCCATCCGTCCCTTTATCGAGCGCGACCAACCCCGCACCCTCGCCCTCCTCCTCAACTGGGCTGCTTCCGACGACGAACACGTCCGTCGCCTCGCCAGCGAAGGCTCCCGCCCGCGCCTGCCCTGGGGCCGCCGCCTCACCGCCCTCGTCGCCGATCCCTCGCCTACGTTCCCCATTCTCGAAATCCTCCGCACCGATCCCTCGCTCTACGTCCGCAAGTCCGTCGCCAATCACCTCAACGACATCGCCAAGGACCATCCCGAAACCGCCCTCAACCTCGTCTCTACCTGGGACCGCTCCGACGCTCGCACCGCCTGGATCATCCGCCACGCCCTGCGCACGCTCATCAAGCGCGGCCACCCCCGCGCCCTCGCCCTCATCGGCGCCGACACCGCTGCCAAGCTCGACGTCGCCCGATTCCAAGCCGCGCCCGGCAAACTCGTCCTCGGCGACACCCTCACGCTGACCGCCACGCTCACCTCGCGCGCAGCCAAATCCCAGCGCCTCGTGATCGACTACGTCCTGCACTACGCCCGCTCCGGAAAAACCTCCCAAAAAGTTTTCAAGTGGAAAACCCTCGACCTCACGCCACGCACCACCGTCACGCTGACCAAGCACCAAGTCATCCGTGATTTCAGCACGCGCCGCCACCATGCCGGCGGACACAAAATCGAAATCCAAATCAACGGCCGCCGCCTCGCCGAAACCGCGTTCACGCTTTCATTGCAAACGAAAGCTTAAGTTTCACCCGCCAATCCCGGCATTGCCCGCCACCTCTCTCCTCGTCATTATCCAACCATGGACTTACGTCCCATCATCACCGAAATCGCCAGTCAGGCCGACGACTTTCTCGACGGCGTGACCGACCGCCAGCAAGCCCGCGCCGGCATCGCCGAGTTCATCACAATGGACTACCCCCAGCTCAACGCCGATGACCGCAAAACCGTGAGCGATTATGTCATGGCCGTGCTGGAGGACGAAAACTTTTTCAACGGCGGTTACGCCGGCCACTCCTTCGACGAAGATAGCGAAGCCGAGGAGGAGTGAGGTAGGGACGGCACCGCTGGGCCGTCCGGGTTTTCGTTTCGGCGGGCCCAGCGGCCCCGCCCTACCCTTCGGATCGCGCCGCCGCCTGCATCTTCCCCGCCAGCCAGAGCCAGAAGATCGCCGCAAACACCAGCGCGCACGGCAGCACCAGCACCGCGTCCTTGAGACCTATGCGGTCCGAGAGGAACCCCACGAGCTGCGGCGACCACAGGTCGCCAAACAGATGGATCGCAAAAATCGAAGCCGCCATCGCGCTGGCCCGCATCGCCACCGGCACCGTTTCCAAAATCAACGTGTTCACCGGCCCGGTTGAAAGGAACAGCAGGAACATCGATGCCACGATCATCACTCGCGCCAACGCATCGTCCTGCAGGAGAAACGCCGCGCATCCCGTCGGCGTTGCCGCCAGCGCGCTCAGGCCGATCACCCACCCGTAGGCCGCCGGATTGCGTTTGTGCCAAGCCGTTGAAATGAAACCACCCAGCAACGTCGCCACGAGTCCCGTCACCACGAGCGAAAGCCCGAAGAACCTGTCCGCCGCCGCCAGCTCCATCCCATGCACACGGTGGAGAAACGTAGGCGCCCAGAACGCGAATCCACCCAGCGTGAACGTCTGCGCCACGTAGCCCAGCACCACGAGCACGTAGAGCGGCCGCCCCAGCAGGCTGACGTAGGCTTGCAGTCCCGTTTGCGCCGGCTCGTCGATCACGGACTTCTCAAACGGTGCATCGCTTGAGCCGCGTTTAGGCTCTTTCAATGTTAACAAAATGACCGCGAGCGCGAAGCCTGGCAGACCCGCCCACCAAAAGGCCGAACGCCAGCCATAGTGCGCCGCCACCGCTCCGCCGATGATATAGCCGAGCGCCAAGCCCACCGGAATCGCCGTGAAGAAAATCGACAGCGCGTTGTTCCGCTTTGCCGGCAAATATAGATCCGCGATCCATCCCGGGCTGATCGTCCCGTAGCTCGCCTCACCCAACCCCACCAGAACGCGAAACATCACCAGCGACCAAAACCCATGAGCCGTGCCCGAAAGCACCGTGCCCACGCTCCATACCGCCACGCCGGCGGCGATCAGCCATTTGCGCGGAAACCGGTCCCCCAGATAACCGAAAAACGGCGAGGTCAGAAAATAGCCGAGCATGAACGCCGTCGCCACCCAACCGAGCTGGCCATCAGTCAACTGTAGTTCGTCCTTGAGCGGCGTGAGCACCGCCGGAAGAACCTGCCGGTCGAGATAGTTGAACAGGTTGATCCCCGTCAGCGTAAGCAGGGTCAGGAGCGGCCAGTTGCGTTCTTGTGCTTTCAAGCGCGCCTACTAACGAAAACTCTTCGGCTGGCTTCAACGCCATAAACGCCCCCGCTTGACCCAGGTTCACGCGGGATGTTTCTTTATACGTCATGCCGGAGATCAGCGTCCTGCCCTCACCGTCCGTCGCCCTGCTCGCGTTCAACCCGTCGAGCCTGCTCGCCGTGCGCCGGACCGGCGGCCTGCTCGACCTCGCGTTCACCGGCTCAGACCTAGCCTCGGCCACCTGCCGGCTCGAAAGCACCTTCCCTTCGCATACCGCTCCTTCATCGCCCTTCGACCTCTCCGACGGCGTCACGCATGTCTCGCTCGTGCAGGTCGAAACCGCGCCCGCCGATCCTGCTGTAGAATTCTACTCCATCGAAGCCCTTCAATCAGGCCACGATCCTCTCTCGCCCGCGTTGTCCGATGCACTCGCCGGTCTGGAACCGCATCTCATCGAGATTCCCTACCTGCACCTCGGCGAAAACGACTTTATCTACAAGTTCCGCCCCGAAAAAGAGCGCAACCCCGCCATCTACGCCCAAGACCCCGTCTCGGGCGCTCTCTACCAGTCCAAGCTCTGCGCCGCCCTCAAGACCCTCGCCCGCCAGCACGAACGCTCCGCCGCCGATCCTGTCACGCTCGATTTCGGCCCCGTCCAATACATCCTCCCCAGCCACTTCGGCTTCTGCCTCGGCGTGAAGAACGCCATCGAGCGGGCCTACGAGACGCTCGCCGCCAATCCCGGCCGCCGCGTGTTCATGCTCTCCGAGCTGATCCACAATCCCTTCGTCAACGAGGACCTCCTACGCCGCGGCCTGCGCTATCTTCAGAGCGACAAGGGCGTGCCCTTCACCATCGACGGCCACAAGGCCTCCGGCGCCCCCGAGGACGCCCTGCTATGGGATTCGCTCACGCCCGACGACATTGTCATCATCCCCGCCTTCGGCGCGACCGACGAGGATAAGCAGCGGCTCGTCCGCAAGGGCCTTGCCGTTTACCCCTACGATGCCACCTGCATGCTCGTGGAAAAGGTCTGGAAGGCCGCCCGCGTTTACGGCCGCGACGGCTACACCGTGATCATCCATGGCAAGCACGAGCACGAGGAGACCAAGGCCACGTTTTCCAACACCCGCCGCCACGCCCCTGCCGTCATCGTGCGCGACCTCGCCGAGACCCGCCTCCTCGGCGAAATCATAGCCAGCGACGACCCGCGCGTCCGCGCCCGTTTCTACGACCACTTCGCCGGACGCTATACCTCCGGCTTCGACGTCAACCACGACCTCGAACGCGTCGCCGTGGTCAACCAGACCACCCTTCTCATGAACGAGACGCGCGCGATCATCACCCACCTGCGTGACCGCTACACCCGAAAATACGGTGCCGACAACTCCGGCCAGCCGCCCCGCGTCGGCGGTAGCGGCCGCAACGATACCCTTTGCTACGCGACCCAGGTCAATCAGGACGCCCTCGCCCGCGCCCTCGCCGACCCGCTAGACGCCGCTTTCATCATTGGCGGGAAAAATTCCTCCAACACCTACCAACTCTACCGCCTTTGCGAGCAAAAGCTCGGAGACAAGTCCTTCTTCATCCAGAGCGAGGCCAACATCCTTTCGCTCGACAACGTCGAACATTACGTCTTCCCCGGCCCCGGCGTGCGCGGCGGCCACATCGAGGTGCACCCACTTTGGCCCGACGACAACCGCACGCCCCGGCGCATCCTCATCACGGGCGGTGCCTCGTGTCCGGACGGCGTCATCCAGCAGGTAATCACCCGCATCAACCACCTCTTCTCGAACCGTGGCCTGCGCTCCGTCGAAGCCGTCCAAGCCGAGCTCGATGCACGCATCGCGACCGAGGGGTAGGGCACGTTATCCCAAACACGCGGGCGGCGAGCGCACGCCGCCAATCCGGCGGGTTGGCAATAACCCGCTCCACCGCCAAATACCTTCCGGAAAATTTAGTGTCGGTTCACTCGTTGAACTCGTCGAAGCGCCGTGGAGCGGCCTCGGCCTGAAGCATCGCCGCCATGGCTGGATCGATCCGGCTTTCCCTCAAGCGCAACCCTTGTTCACGCGCCTTCAACTCTTCCTCGCGCTGTTCCAGCTCCGTTTCTTTCTCCTGGTGATCCTGCACCTTCTCGAAAAGCTTCGTCTCGCTTTGCTCCAGAAACGCCTCGCGCGCGCGCATAGCCTCCTTTCCCTCCAGCAGCAGCGCTTCCTGGCGGTCGAGTTCTTCCTTCAGCCGCTTGATCGCCGCCTTTTCTTCCTGAGAAAGCGCGGGCCTCGGATGCTTCAGCTTACTTCGGGCCGCCAGCAATTCCTCGCGGGCCGCAAGGAGCGCCTCGTTCTCGGCAAGTTCACGTTGGCGCTCGGCCAGCTTGAACTCCCTTTCATCCAAAATTTGCTCGCGGTCGCCTAGCCTCGCCTCGAACTCCTCCAGCGAACGCTTCAGCTCATCCGAACGGTTCGTGCCACCCGCTGCGTCCGCCGCACGGATCATCGCAACGACCTCGGCGATCTGCCGGCGCGTCTCCTGCGAAGCATCAACCACGGCAAAAGGCGACCGGGTCTCCGGGCGCGTTGTCGCACGGATCGAAGGCGTAGTCCGTCTCGGCAGCGCGAGCGCGACAGGAGCGGGACAACAGGGCGGACGTCCCGATGGACGGATGAAATTGGAAACCCCTGGATTGTCGGTCATGATCATTATTTTTTCCTCCATTTAAGAAACCGGGCAAACCACCCGGTCTCCACAACTTCAGGTTCTGCGACCAGAATTGATTTCAACACGTCAGCCACGATGACCTCGAGCGCCGGGTCGTTCAGCCCCGCTACCAGGTGGCGCCGTTCCGCACCATCGGCAATCCTCAGCTCCAGCTCTTTGCACTCGGCCAAAAACCAGGTGCTTAAGTCCATCGCTCGTTCCTTCAGGACGGCCCGCGCATCGGCGATCTGCTCACTGGTTACATGAGCGGCCAGGTCCCGCTCGGTCGCCGAAAGCGGCGCGTGCAGTCGCTTGCGCAAAGCCGCCCTCACCGGCGCGGGCTGGGCGCGCACGGCATGGGCCAGTCCCTCAATGAGATGCAGTCCCTTCGCACCCGTGCGGAAAGGCAGGTGGTGCGAAAGCGCCTCCTCATCGATGTTGGAAAGCGAGTTGAGCAGGCTGCGGAAATCTCCGCTCACGATGACGCTTTGCGCCATGCGCTGGGCGAGAAAGGCAAACTCGCGCAACGTGGAGACGTTTTCCAAGCGGCAAAACGAAAGCGTTTCGGGCGCCAGCGCCGTGAGCCTGATGGGGAAGTTTTCGGGGATGCCCATTTTTTCGAGATTTCTCAGAAGGGGATTGTCTCGCATGGCCGACTGCTCGCCCTGCGTCACCATGTCGCCAAACGGCTCGTCAAAAGCCAGGGTTTCCTTGAGTATCTCGACTAGGTGGTCCGCCATGCGCGGAGGCTGGCCGCACAAGGCGAGCCGCTCTTTCACCTCGTCAAACTCTAGGCCGATGTAACCGGCCGGCGTCTCATCCTCGCCCTTGATGGGCCAGTCCACGCCTTCGAGGTTTTGCGCGAGGCTGCTAAGCGGAGTTTCGGCCAGAATAGACGATGAGAAGGCGGCGCGCACCTTGTTCCAGTCGTGCGCAGTGTAACGGGAAAAGGGAGTGGCGGTCATCATGGCGTTGATGGGGTTGGGTAATCAGGCGGCATGGCGGTCAAGTTCCAACGCGAGGCGGCGGTAATCGTTGACGACATTGTCATGCGTGGGATCGGTGCCCTCCTGCCCGATCAGGTTGACGGGCAGCCCAAGGGTAACCGCCCGGCGCACGACCATCGCGTCGCGGATTTGCGTGTCGAAAATTTTGGATTGGGGCGCCGCGCGGCGCGCCGTCTTGAATTGGTTGAGGCGAAGTTGCATCCGCATCTTCGGCACCTCGATGTCCGCGCCGGTCTTGATCGAGTTGAAGATGATCCCTTGCACCTGAGCAGCCGCCCCCATGGACGCCTTGCGAAATCCGGCGGAGATCTGGTTAAACTTCCCAAGTTTTTCCACGAGCAGCGTGAATCCGATAAGGCTCAGTGCGTCAGGATTGGCGGGCACGTAGATTTCGTTCGCGCTGAAAATCCCACACTGCGAAGCGCGCAACAGGTTCGGCGGACAGTCAAACATCACATAGTCGTAATCCAACGCCAGCTCGGCCAATTGCTCCTGAAACACCAGATAAGCCGGCCGGCGGGCGTCGCCGGTGTATTCGTTTTCGAGATCCACGAGGTTGAATGTCGTCGGCAGCAGATCGAGGCCAGGCAGGACCGGCTGGCCGTTCTTGTCCTCGACCACATCCTTGACGATCAAGTCGCGCAGGCGAACACCGCCTGGCTCGAAAAAGGAGTAGACCGCACCCTTCCCCTCGGCGTTGAGTCGGTTCCAGCGTTCGAGACGCATCAGCCAGATGCTCGTGTTCGATTGCGTGTCGAAATCACACAGGAGCACCCGGCGCCCAAGCTTGGCCAGACATGACGCCGTGTTGACGATTAACGAGGTTTTCCCAACTCCACCCTTGTAATTGATAAAGCAAATTTTTCGGGTCATGGCGCATGGGCAGCCGTCTGCTTAGTTTCTCACCATGCGCCCGAACTCAAGCCGCGCGAGCGCGTATAGTGACACCGTCCCTTTTCACGGATTTTTCGCACTGTGTGGCGTATCCGGATTAAAACTCCCATTGTAACAAAATCGTAACGGCACCGGAGCCAGTTCGCCATGCGTCACCGGTATCCTCCGCCCATGCCCCCTTTGATTCTCACCGTGGACGACGAACAGGATGTGACCGACCTAGTGCGTTTCCACCTCGTGCGCGCCGGTTGCGATGTGATCACCGCCGCCACAGGGCGCGAGGCCATTGAGCTGGTGCAGCGCCGCCACCCTGATCTCATCCTGCTCGACCTGATGCTGCCCGACATCGACGGCTTTGGCGTGTGCGAGATCCTGCGCCGCCAGCCGGACACCGCCGCGATTCCCGTCATCATCCTCACCGCGTGGGCCACGCCCGACGCCCGTAACATCGGGCTGGACCTCGGTGCGCTCGACTACCTCACCAAGCCCTTCAGCCCTCGTGAACTTGTCGAACGCGTGCAACACCTCCTGAGCCTTCGCCAGCTCCCCGTCACCGCCTGATGGTTTCGCTGGATTCACCCGACCGACCGGCTAAGGTGCGCCGGATGCAAAAAACCACCATCCGCGACGCCATCGTTGCCCAGCTCCGCCGCGAACTCGAATTGCAGGCCCGCGCCGCGCACGAATCCCGCGAGGAGGCCACCAGCGTGGAAAACAAGGCGGAAGGCCAATACGACATGCGCAGCCAGGAAGCCGCCTATCTGGCCGAGGGGCAGGCGCGTTTCGCCGCCGAGATCGCGGAGAGCATTTCGATCTATCAAACTCTGGAGATGCCGGATTTCATCGCCGGCTCCTACGTGGCGATAGGCGCTCTCGTCACCCTCGAAGCCAAAGGTTCCCGGAACATTTACTTCCTCGGCCCACGGAATGGCGGCCTCGAGGCGCGTGTCTGCGAAATGGATTTTGTCTTGGTTACGCCCTCCTCACCACTCGGACGACAGTTGGTGGGACGCAAAGTGGGCGAAGCGGTCCAGCTTCCCGGACGAGGCGGCCCGGTGATCCATCACATCGTCGGCATCCTTTGACCGCTCAAAGTGCGTCGTCGTAAAGCTGCTCGTAGGCGCGCGCCGCCGTCAGCCAGCTGAAGTCGCGCGCCATGCCGTTCGCCTGGGCGGTCCTCAAACGCTTTTTATCGGCGTGCAACTTGAGCATGCGGCTCAACCCTTCGGCCACCCCTTCGGCCGTGGGGGCAAAGGTGATGCCCGCTCCGGTTTCAGGATTCGCATCAATGTCTATCACCGTGTCGGCCAGCCCGCCCACGCGGGTTACGAGCGGCACGGTGCCGTATGCCTGGGAATACATCTGGTTGAGACCGCATGGCTCAAAACGCGAAGGCATGAGGAAAAAATCGCTACCCGACTCCACCAAGTGGCTCATGGCCTCGTCCAAACGCGAACAGAGCGCCACGTGATCCGGTGCCGCCGCCGCCAACTCCCGCAGTTCCTCTTCAAACTTCTTTTCTCCGGTCCCGAGCACGATGAAGCGCACGTTCGCCGTGCGAAAAAACGCCTCGTTGGCCAGCACGAGGTCGAGCCCCTTCTGTTCCGTCAGACGGCACACCATGCCAACGACCGGACCTGTAAACTTGGGATCCAAGCCGCTGCGCTTGAGCAGTTCGGCCCGGCAAAGCGCCTTGCCCGAAAGATCGGCCGCCGAGTAGGTCGCCGGAATCAACGCATCGGTCGAGGGATTCCATGTGGCGGTGTCGATGCCATTGATCAGACCGACAATATCGTCCGCTCGCGTGCCCACCACGCCGTCGAGTCCGCAGCCAAACTCGGGCGTCTGGATCTCACGCGCATAGCGGGGACTCACGGTAGTCACCCGATCGGAAAAAAGGATGCCCGCCTTCATCATGCTCATCTGCCCGTAGAACTCCACACCATCGATGCCCATGAGCTCGTCGGGCAGGTTCGTCCGATAAAACGCCCGCATGGGAAACACGCCTTGAAACGCGATGTTGTGGATCGTGAAGACGGTCTTCATCGCCAGCGTCGCCTCATGGCGCTGCTCCGCGTGGCGCAGCAGCAGGGGAAGCAGTCCGCATTGCCAGTCATGGCCATGCACCACGTCCGCGCGGAACTCCAGAAAACGCAGCGTCTCGACCACTCCCTTGCAGAAGAAAATGAAGCGGTGGTGGTTGTCCTCGTAGTCCCGCTCGGGAGTGCCGTAGGGGAAGCGCCGGTCGAAAAACTCCTCCCGGCACACCAAGTGGACGGTGAGGTTCGGCTTCGGGGAAAACGACCTCACCTCTCCGGTCATGAACGTGTCGCCCATCTCGACGCGCAGCTTGAGCGTGCGCTTCGCCGCGCTCGCGAACGGATGGTCGGTCACTGGGCGGTAGCCCGGCACAAACACCGCGATTTCATGCCCAAGGTCTGCCAAGGTCGATGAAAGCGCGCCCACCGCATCCGCCAGTCCCCCCGTCTTCACGTAGGGAAACAATTCACTCGCAACATGGACGATTTTCATCGCCCCACCCTAACAGGCGGCCTTCCCTTATATCCACAGCAAAAATCTGGCTGGTTCAGGTTTTGCCGCCCCCGTAAAAGGCATGAAATTTCGCGAATGCATTCTGGAAATCCTTCGCCAGCCGGGCTACCGGCCCGGCACCGTCCTCGACCTTTCCCGCGCCCTCGGCCTCAACAAAAAACAGCGCCCCCAGCTCGCCCACGAAATCAAGGGCCTGCTCTCCAAGGGGGTTCTCACTCTGGTCAAAGGCGACCGCATCGACCTGCCCGGCGGTAAACCATCCGCCTCTTCCTCAACCAGCTCGCGACCGACTTTTACTCACTCCCGTCATTCGCGCGAGCGTGCGGCCGACCACGACACCGAAACCCTCACCGGCCGCGTAATGTTTCGCCAAGGCGGTTCCGCCTTCGTGATTCCCTCTAAGACCGGCGACGATCCCGAGGCGATCCAGATTTTCCCCGAAGACACCGGCCTCGCTCTTCACGGCGACACCGTCGAGATCGCCGTCAATCCCGGTATCCGCCAGCGCCGCGACGGCAAGGGCACCGAGCGCACCGGCCGCGTCCTGCGCGTCACCGAGAGCGCCCGCACCACCATCGTCGGCAACCTCCAGAAAATCCGCAGCACCTACTACGTCCGCCCCGACGATCCCCGCATCATTCACGACATCGGCGTGGCCGATCCCGCCACCGGCAAACTCAAGCCCGCGCCCGCCACCGGCGACAAGGTCATCGTCAAACTCGCGCCGTGGACCCAGCGCAACAAGATGATCGAGGGCGAGATCATCGAGCGCCTCGGCAAGACCTTCGAGCCACGCGCCGAACTCGCCGGCATCTATCACAAGTTTAACCTCGACCCGACCTTCCCTGTCGAAGTCGAGCGGGAAGTCGCCGCCCTCCCCGATGTCGTCCGCCCTCAGGACATCGTAGGCCGTCTCGACTACCGCGAGATTCCCACTTTCACGATCGACCCCGACGATGCCAAGGACTTCGACGACGCCCTCTCCATCGAAAGCCTCCCCAACGGCGACACCCGCATCGGCGTCCACATCGCCGACGTCTCCGCCTACGTCAAAACCGGCACAGCCCTCGACAAGGAGGCCCAGCGCCGCGGTAACTCCACTTACCTCGTCGGCACGGTCATCCCGATGCTGCCCGAGAAACTCTCCAACGGTCTCTGCTCCCTCGTGGAAGCACAGGACAGGTTGACGAAAGCCACTCTCCTCACCTTCGACCCCAAGGGCCGTCTCAAGCCCGAGGCCACCACCTACGCCAACACCATCATCCGCAGCCGCAAACGCCTCACCTACAAGCAGGCCTACGCCCTCCTCTTCGAAAAAAGTCTCGATAAAATCCGCGCCTTCCCGCTGCCGCCCAAGCACCAGACCGGCTCGACCGGACGCGCCCTCAACTCACTCACGGACGAAGAACTCAACGATCTCCAAGCTGGCGTCCGCCTCCTCTGGAAACTCGCGAGCAAGCTCCGCCGCGACCGCATGACCAACGGCAGCCTCGACCTCGACATGCCCGAGACGAAAGTCTTCGTGGACGCCGAGGGCTACGCCGATCGCCTCGAAAAAATCGAGCACGACGAAAGCCACCAGCTCATCGAGGAGTTCATGCTCGCCGCCAACGAAGCCGTCGCCCGCCTCTCTCGCACCAAAAGCCTTCCCTCGCTCTACCGCGTCCACGACGAACCCGATCCCGAAAAACTCGCCGAACTCCGCGAATTCCTCGGCACGTTCCAGGTCAAAACCGGCGACCTCACCAAGCGCGAGGAAATCGTCCAACTCCTCCGCACCCTCGAAAAACACCCTCAAGGCTACACGCTCCGCACGCAGCTCCTCCGCAGCCTGAAAAAAGCCTGCTACCGAGGCACGCCCGACGGTCATTTCGGCCTCGCGAAAAACGACTACACCCACTTCACGTCGCCCATCCGCCGCTACTCCGACCTCGTCGTCCACCGAGTGCTGGATCAATACCTCATCAAATTCGAAGGCTACGCCGCCCCCGCCGGCTACAAGTTCGACTACACCGCAGCCAAGATGGTCACGCTCGGCGAACACCTGAGCCTCACCGAGATCAACTCCACCGAGGCCGAACGCGAGAGCGTGAAGATCAAGCTCCTCGAATTCTTCGAGCGCGAACTCGCCAAGGAAACGAAGACCATCTTCGCCGCCGTCATCACCGACGTCCGTCCGCACGGCCTTTTCATCGAGCTGACCGAATCCATGACCTTCGGCTTCCTGCCGACCAACTCGCTGCCCGACGACATCTACAATCCCAACTCCGCCGTCACCGCCCTCATCGGCCGCCGCACCAAGAAGACCTTCGAGCTGGGCGGAAAAATCGACGTCATCGTGGACAAGGTTGATCGCTTCAAACGCATGATCGACTTCCGCCTCGCCGCCTCAAAATCGTCGGATGCGGTTTCAAAATCCTGATTTCTGATTTCCGTGTGATCATGTCCCACTACGCCTTCGCCCAGACCTTCCGCACGCTCTACGATAAAGCCGTCGCCCTCTACGCCAAAGGTGCGCGTGGCGCCGACACCTATTTCACCTCCGACGAATCCACCTGGCTCGCCAGCAACGGCATCACCGCCCAATACCTCTACGATTACGCCGAGGATCAGACCAATTACGGCGAACCCGGCTACGACAACGCCCTCGGCATCGAACTCCTCCGCCGCGATTATTTCCTAAATGTCCAGCACGGCAAATCCACTGGCAGGATCGCCGATGCCTCGACCTGGCCCGCCAAGGACGGCGCCATCAAAGGCATCGTCTGGCTACCCCGCATTCTCCCGAAAGCCCGCGCCAAGCTGCTCGGCGAGCTTCCCGCCTCAATGATGTATGGCTGCGGCGGCGACCGCCAATTTTTCAAGACCCACGACATCAACCCCGCCGAATTCCTAAACCTCGTTTGGCGAAACTTCGCCAACGACCAGGCCATCATCGACTGGGTCGCGCAGCGTAGCACAGCGAAAGCCTGATCAGGAAACTTCGAGGTGGAACGCGTTGACCCCAACGCATTGCTTCCGAACGCCGCTCCGATCTAACGTATCATGGACGACGCACTCCACTTCAGATTCTGCCCACAAAAAAGCCCGCCGGAAAAGGCGGGCTATCTTAAAAACGGCGTGCGACGAAGGCTTACTTAGCCTTCGAGCTGCGCTTGAACTTTGTGGTGAACTTCTCGACGCGGCCGGCGGTGTCCACGATGCGCTTCTCGCCCGTGTAGGCGGGATGCGAGTCAGAAGTCACATCGCGGAGCACGATGAAGAACTCTTCGCCATCGATGACTTCCTTGCGGGCAGACTTCATCGTTGACTTGGTCATGAAGCGCTTGCCGCTCGAAACATCGAGGAAGCAAACGTTGTTGAGGGAGGGATGGACTTCGGTTTTCACGGCTTGAGATGGAGTTTTATTAACCCTGGCGCGCCTTGTAGCGGGGTTCGACCTTGTTGATCACGTAGATACGGCCCTTACGGCGAACCACTTGGCAGGCAGGGTGACGCTTCTTCGCGGATTTGATGGAGGATACGACTTTCATAAAGGCGAAGAAAACACCCTTTGAACCCACCTCTGTCAACGGAAATGTTAGTCGCTTTCACCGCCTGCGCGCTGCCTCGCTTTTGCCTGCAAGCTCGAGGCTCGTTTTTGTCACTGGCGACAAAAGCAAAAATGGCGGCTGCACACTCTTTGGGCGTCTGCCGGGAAGTGTCCACCTCGACCGCATACGGCTTTCCTTCATGCACGCGCATGAACCGCCAACGCGCCAGCCCCGTGCGTCGGTCTCCACGCGCGAGCTCCCTGAGTTTGAGCTCTTCGAGCGAACAACGCACGCCCACCCAGCAAGTCCGCCTGGTTTTCAACGCGTCTTGGCACGCCTCAAACCAAGCGTGTTGCTCAAAGACATGATCCACGACGATCATGAAAGGCTGGCGGCCTAGGATAGGCAGGGTGGCATGAAAGTTGGCCACCCCTGCGCGATAACACTCGGATCGGACCTCCGCCGACGTGATCGCCGGCCAGAGAAACATGTCGGTAAAGGTTTCCAGCGAAGCGTGCAACATGGGCGTGGTCGCGGCGCGCTGGAGCGCCCGGGGCGATGCTGGTTTTCCCTGAACTCGAGGCCCCGTTTAAAATGATGGCGACCGGACCTATCATGCGAGGCCGACTTAGTTCAGACTCGGATCCTCGGGTTCGTCGGCGAGCAGCTTCCATTCATGGTCAATCTGACCCAGCAGATCGCGCCAAAGCCGTTCATCTGGCTTGTCATCCAAAAGGTCCGCCACCAGCGGACTAACCACCCACGTATTTTGCTTCATCTCGTTATCCAACTGCCCGCCCGTCCAGCCCGCGTAACCGAGAAAAGCACGTAGATAAACGCCCTCCTCTCCGCTCAACTCTGCGGCTTTTTCGGGATCGATGCCAAACATGAGCTGATAACCATCCTGCTCGGGATGCGGCCGCCATGCACAGAGAATCACCTGGGAAGTCTGCACCGGTCCACCCTCAAAAAGAGGCACCTGCGCAAGCGCGCCCAGCGCGAAGGCCGGATCGAGTTCGCCGAGGCACTTGCCCGCCGGACGGTTCAACACGACGCCCATCGCGCCGTCTGCATCATGCGTCGATAGTAACACCACCGTGCGGCGGAAATGCGGATCCTTCAAAGCCGGATGCGCCAGCAACAGCGAACCGGCGAGCACGGCGGAGGATTCGGGACGGCGGGCGTTCATCGGGCGACGGCGGTTTCTCAAAGCTTGCGCACCTTCACACCCGCATCGTTCAGAAGCGGCTCGACGAGCGGATCGTTCTGGTAATCGATGCGGTAGCGCACCTCGGCGATGCCGGAGGCAGCCATGATCTTGGCGCAGTTGATACACGGAAAATGGGAGACATAGGCGATGCCGCCCTCGACTGGGCTGCCGCGGCGGGCGGCGTCGGCGATCGCGTTTTGCTCGGCGTGGACGGTCGCCTGCTCGTGGCCGTCCCGCAACCGCGAGTGGTGCGGCGTGCCCGGGAGGAAGCCGTTGTAGCCCGCCGCTATGATGCGGTTCTTGCGGTCTCCTCCGCTCACGATGACGCAGCCCACGTGCAGGCGCTCACAGGGCGAACGCGTGGCGATAAGCATGGTGGTCGCCATGAAATAATCGTCCCATGAGGGACGTCCGGGAAATTGCTGGGTGGCTTGGGCGATCAAATCGACCGCGGAGCTCGTTTCGCTCATGAACGCATCGGTAGCTCCCGCCCGGAAAAATGCCACACTGAATCGAGGCTGATCCGTAAACGCTTGGCACTCGCCTCGCCCGCCTGACACGCTGGCCTCATGCCTACGCTTCAGGATCTCGCCACCTATTGCGACGAACGCACGCGCCGCACCGCCTACAAGGACGCCCCAGGCGCCTTCAACGGCCTCCAAGTCGCCAACAACGGCCGCGTCACCAAGATCGGCGCCGCCGTCGATGCGGGCGTCGCTCCGTTTCTACAGGCAGTCGCCGCCGGCGTGGATTTTCTGATCGTTCACCATGGCATGTATTGGGACATGCCCCGCCCGCTCACGGGTCCGGCCTACGACCGCGTGGCCACGCTCATGCGCGGCAACTGTGCGCTCTACTCGAATCACCTGCCGCTCGACGGCCACCCCGAGCTGGGCAACAACGCCCTGCTCGCCCGCCAGCTCGGGCTCGTCCCCGACCACCCCTTCCTCGTGCGCGATGGCGAGGCCATCGGCCGCATCGCTACCCGCAACGGCCCACGCGCCACGTTGCGCGCCCAGCTGGAAAAACTCTATCCGCGCGTCATCGCCATCGAATACGGCAGCGACGCTCCCACCGCCGTCGCGTTTTGCAGCGGCAGCGGCAACAGCGCCGTCCCCGACCTTCTGCCTGTCGGAGTGGACACGCTCGTCACCGGCGAGCTTCGCGAGGAATGGTTTAACACCGCCCAAGAGCAACGCCTCAACCTCTACCTTTGCGGACACTACGCCACCGAAGTCCACGGCGTGAAGGCCCTCGCCGCCGAGCTCAGCGCGAAGTTCGGACTGCCATGGGAATTCATCGCCATGGACAACCCCTTGTAGGTGTTCACCCCGTTGACCTCGTCCGGACTGCGTGCATTCTAAATACGTGCAACGCCGACTTGTTCCCGAGCTGCTGGACTCGCTCCCTCCCGACCACCCCGACGCGCTTCACAGCCGGCGCGACCTGCGCGTCATCAACCGCGTGATGGACAACGCCCCGTGGTTCCGCGCCGCCCTCGCCTCCCGCGTGCTTCCCGGCGAGCGCGTGCTAGAACTCGGCTCCGGCACCGGCGAACTCGCCGCAGTGCTTCGGTCCGTCGCGCCATTGTTCGACAGCATCGACCGCGTGCCGCGTCCGCCCGCGTGGCCCGCCGACGCCCGCTGGCATCAGGCCGATATCATGGAATTCGCAGGCTGGAGCGATTACCCCGTCGTCATCGGCAATCTGATCCTCCATCACTTCGACGACGAAGCCCTTCGCGACCTCGGCAACGCCCTGAGTCCGCACGCCCGCCTGCTCGTTTTTTCGGAACCCACGCGCAAACGCCTCAACCAGTGGTTATGGAACGTCGCCGCCCCTCTCGGCGGCGCCAACCACGTCACCCGCCACGACGGCCGCGTGAGCATCGCCGCCGGCTTTCGTCACGACGAACTCCCCCGCGCACTCGGTCTCGATCCCGCGCTCTGGAGCTGGCAGATCACCAACAGTTGGCTGGGCGCCTACCGTCTGATCGCCGAACGCCGCACGCGCCCATGATACCCGCCCCGATGCATCCGGTTGAAATCATCGGCGGCGGCCTCGCCGGGCTTTCCCTCGGACTCGCCCTGCGCCACCACGGCGCCCCCGTGACCCTCATCGAGGCGTGCGCCTATCCGCGGCATCGCGTCTGCGGCGAGTTCATCACCGGCCTCGCGCCTTCCACCATCGAACGCCTGGGCCTCACCCCGTTTTTTGCGGACGCCCTACACCACCGCGAAGTCGCCTGGTTCCGGCACGACCAGCCGCTCCGTCGGCAAACGCTCCCCCTGCCCGCCCTCGCGATCAGCCGTCACGCGCTCGACCAACGTCTCGCCTCCGCCTTCGTATCCGCCGGAGGCGATCTGCGCACGCAAACCCGGGCCGATCTCACCGCTGCTCCCGTCGGCCGCATCTTTGCCACTGGCCGCCGTCCTGATCGCCCGGAATGGATCGGCCTGAAATGCCACGCCCTCAACCTTTCGCTGACCGCCGAGCTGGAACTCCACCTCGGTGACAACGCCTATGTCGGCCTCTGCGCGGTCGAAGACGGCCGCGTCAACGTCTCCGGCCTTTTCCGCCAGCGCGAGGGTCTCGTTGTTTCCCGCGAAACCGCGCTTCTTGTTTATTTGCGCGCCGTCGGTCTCGCCGCGCTGGCCGACCGCCTCGCCTCCGTCGCGATTGATCCCGACTCTTTTTCCGCCGTCGCCGGACTCGGTTTCTCAAAACCATACGCGCAGGACGACCGCCTCGTGATCGGCGACGCCTACGCGATGATACCGCCTTTCACCGGCCACGGCATGGCCATGGCCTTCCAAAGCGCGGAGCAGGCTCTCGATCCCTTGCTCGCATGGTCGCGCGGAGAAGTTTCCTGGGACGCTGCTGTCCGCACGGTGCAGCACCGTCTGCGCGTCCTTTTCCGGGTAAGGCTCGCGTCCGCCGCGATGCTCCATCCGTTTCTCGTCAAACCGTCCCGCCAGCGCTGGCTCGCGACCGCCAGCCGCCTCCGACTGCTTCCCATCGGCCCTCTTTACCAAGCCACTCACTAGACCGCCCGTTTCCATTCCCGATGTATCTCCACGCCCTCGCCACCGCCACGCCGACCACAGTTTTGACCCAGGCCCGCTGTCATGAACTACTGGCAACCTCCAACGTGCGCACGCGGTTGAACCGGCGCTCTCTGCTCACCTTGCAGGCCGTCTTGCGTGGCGAAAGCGGCATCGCCACGCGCCATTTTGCGAGCACGCCCGTTGAACGCGTGTTCGATTTCACGCCCGACGAACTCAACGAAACCTTTCGCCGCGAAGCGCCCGCACTCGGTGGCCGTGCGCTCACGGCCGCTCTCGCCCAGGCAGGCATCCGCACTGAAGAACTCGACGCGCTCATCGTCTGCACCTGCACCGGTTATCTCTGCCCCGGCGTCACCAGTTACATCGCCGAGCAGCTCGGCCTCCGCGCCAACGCCTTCCTCCAGGACCTCGTCGGCCTCGGCTGCGGCGCGGCGATACCCGCGTTGCGCGCCGTCGAAGCGGTGCTCGCCGCGCAACCCGGCGCTACCGTCGCCTGCGTGGCCGTTGAAATCTGCTCCGCCGCCTTTTACCTCGACGACGATTCCGGAGTGCTCATCAGCGCCTGCCTCTTCAGCGACGGCGCCGCCGCCACCCTCTGGAAAAGCACCCCCGGCCCCACCGGCCTGCGCGTCCACGGTTTTAACACGCTCCATCTCCCGTCCGAGCGCGACAAACTCCGCTTCGAAATGCGCGAGGGTAAACTGCGCAACCGCCTCGACGCCACCGTGCCCTCGCTCGCGGCCGGCGCGGTCAGTCGGCTGCTTCAAGCCGAGCCGCCGAGCCTTTTCCCCATTCACCGCATTATCGCCCACCCCGGCGGACGCGATGTGCTCGACGCCCTCGAAGCCGCGTTGCCCGGTTATTCGCTCGACGCCAGCCGCCGCGTGTTGCGCGACCACGGCAACATGAGCAGCCCCTCCGTCCTCTTCGCGCTCGAAGACGCGCTTCGCGACTCCCGCCCCTCAACTGATCGGGACTGGTGGCTCGTCAGCTTCGGCGCCGGGTTCAGCGCACATAGTTGCCGGCTCGGCATCGCATGAAAGAAGGCGTGACGCCCCGCCGCGTTGTCCTGTAAAGACTTGTCCGCATCGATGAAAACCATCGCCATCCTCAACGGCCCCAACCTCGACCGCCTCGGCAAACGCGAACCCGAGATCTACGGTCACACCACCCTCCCCGACCTCGAAGTCGCCCTGCGCGCCGAGTTCGGTTCATCGGCCAAGCTCGATTTTTTCCAGTCCAACCACGAGGGCATGCTCATCGACAAGATCGCCGCGCTCGCCGACGCGAAAATCGACGGCCTCGTAATCAACGGCGGCGCCTTCACCCACACCAGCGTGGCCCTGCGCGACGCGCTCGCCGGGGCCCACATCCCGACCGTCGAGGTCCACATTTCCAATCTCTACAGGCGCGAGGAATTCCGCCACGTCTCCCTCACCGCGCCCGTCGCCGTCGCCGTGATCACCGGGCTCGGCCTGGAAGGCTACTTCGCGGCCGTCCGTTACTTTCTGAAAAAGTGACGGCCGCCCCCGCCACCGCCGCGGATGCGCGCTGGTTCGTGTGCCACACGAAGCCGCGTTGTGAAAAAAAGTTTTCCGCCCTGCTCAAGGCCGAGGGTTTCGAGCACTACCTGCCGCTTGTCACCAGCATGAAGCGCTACGGCAAATCCACCAAGCGTTTCACCAAACCGCTCTTCCCCGGCTACGTTTTCGCCCGCATCGTTCTCGGCGACAAGCCGCGCATCTACCAGCAGGATCTCCTCGCTCGCGCCATTCTGATCGAGCATGAAACCCTGTTCCTCCATCAACTGGAGGACGTCCGCACCATCGTCGCCTCGGGCCTCGAACTCACCGTGCGTCCGCTCATGAAACGCGGCACCCGCGTGCGCGTGAGCAGCGGCCCGTTGTGGGGACTTGAAGGCGTCGTGGACGACCCGGCCAATCCCCAAGGCATCATCCTTTCCGTGGACGTGCTTCAACAGGGTCTGCTAGTCAAGATGTCACTGGAGAGCCTGGAAATCCTGCCTTAGTTCAACGCCAGGGCGCGTGCAGCCACACCTGATGGATGCCGTGCAACGTCGCGCAGGCCGCCAGCGCCGCCGCCGTGTCGTCCACCGCCACCCCCCAGCCCGCGGGCAGGTCCTGGAGTTTACTGATGCCAAACGGCTTCGTGATGTCGAAGAGCCTGAACAACGCGAAGCCCGCGATAAATACCGACCATGGCATCGCCCACCCCGGCACCACATCTCCAAACGACTGCCAGCCGAGAAAACAGAGCGGAATCGCCACAAACTCGTCCAGCACCACTTCGCCCGGGTCGCGTTTGCCAAGCCGGAACTCCGCCTCCCCGCACATCGCCACCGCAAAATACAAACCGACCGCGCTGAAGAGCAGGTTCTCCCAGGTCGTCAGTTGCCAGAAAAACACCGTGAAATACATCAGCCCCGCGACTGATCCCCACGTTCCGGGAGCATGCCGCGCCCGCCCGAACGGCCCCACGCGGGCGATGGAAACCACCATGCTTGTCGGCAGGAATCGCGGCCAGATCGGTTGACGCAGCCTCATCATGTCTGCTCGTCGAAAACCACCGCGCGATACTTCACGATATAATCCCAGCCCGAACGCACCGTGAAATACATGCCCATCACAAACAGCCCGAGCCCCGTGTAGTGGATGTAGCTCCCGTAAGGCGAAAAATCCAACCTGAGCCAGTAGGCGACGTCGTTTTGCAGCATCGGCACGAAAAGAAGAAATCCCACCGCGATGAGTTGCGTGAGGGTCTTCGTTTTCCCGCCGCGCTCCGCCGCCACCACCACGCCCTTGGCCGCCGCCATCATGCGCATGCCCGAGATCAGGAACTCGCGGCACAGCACGATCAGCACCCAGTAAACGGGCAGCGTCCCCAGCTCGACAAACGCGATCATGATGCCGATCACAAAAATCTTGTCGGTCAGCGCGTCCATGAATTTCCCGAAGGTCGAGATGAGCTTTTGCTTGCGCGCGATGTATCCGTCCAGCCAGTCGCCGACCGCCGCAAGAATGAACAGCCAGAACGCCAGCGTCGCCGCTCCCGTCCATCCCTCATACATCAGCCACACCACCAAAAACATCAGCGGGATTCGCGACAAGGTGATGAGATTGGGGAGATTCATGTCTGCGGTTAAAACGCCGACGAGAAAACGTGAGGGCCGCAAAAGCAACCCTCGAAAAGTGACATTTGGTTCTCGCCCCGATGCATCCGCCGCTAATGCTCCCGATGCTTATGCGTCACTGCATTTATCCCGGCACGTTCGACCCCATTACTTACGGCCACCTCGATGTTTTGGGCCGCACCGCCAAGCTTTTCGACCGCGTCACCGTCGCCATCGCGCACAATCCGGGCAAAAACCCCGCGTTTTCACCCGAACAACGCCTCGCCTTGGTGCAGGCCAACATCGCCAAATACCCGCACGTGACCGCCACGATCTTCGACGGATTGCTGGTCGAGTTCGCCGTCGCCCAAAAGGCCGATGCGATCATCCGCGGCCTGCGCGCCCTCTCCGACTTCGAATTCGAGTTCAACATGGCGCTCATGAACCGCCATCTGGAACCGCGCATCGAGACGCTTTTCGTCATGCCCAACGAGCAGTTCAGCTACACCAGTTCCTCGCTTGTAAAACAGGTCGCCCGCTACGGAGGCGACATCGCGCACTTCGTCCCCGCCGACGTCGCCGCCGCCCTCAAGTCGGCCTTTGCCCAATAGGGCAAGTGCTTACCGCGCGCCGGGTCACCGGCATTCACCCCACCCGCCTGTAACCGAAACTCCCGCTCAACGTCTGGCAATTTCCCGCGAGTCCGCTCCATTCGTTTTATCCTCATGTCTAAATCCGGCTTTTCGACGACTTGGCTGATCATCGGCCTTGCCACCGCCGCCGCCATCGGTGGCGGCTATTATTACTGGGCGAAAAACTCCTCGCCGGCCCCCGAGTGGACCACCGTGGCCATCGCCCGCGGTGAAATCGTGCAATCCGTCACCGCCACCGGCGATCTTCAGCCGGTGACGACGGTTGATGTCAGCTCCCAGATCTCCGGACTCATCGGCGAGGTCCACGTGGATTACAATTCCATCGTCAAAAAAGGCGACCTCCTCGCCCGCATCGACCCCGCCACCTACGACTCAAAATTGAATCAGGCCCTCGCGCAATTCTCCAACACCCGAGCCAACTACCAGCTAGTCAAAATCAACACCGAGCGCACCCGCACCCTGAGGGCGCAAAGCCTCGTCTCTCAACAGGAGCTCGACCAGGCCGAGGCCCTCCTCGCCCAAGCCGAGGCCCAAAGCAAAATCCAGCAAGCCCTGGTGGATAACGCCAAAGTCGACCTCTCCCGCTGTAACATCTTTTCCCCCATTGATGGTATCGTCCTCGACCGCTTGACCGACGTTGGCAAAACCGTCGCCGCCAGCCTCAACGCACCCACCCTGTTCACCATCGCCAACGACCTCACGAAAATGCAGATCGACGCCTCGGTCTCAGAGGCCGACATCGGTGTCGTCGAGGATGCCCAGACCGTCAGCTTCACCGTCGATGCGTTTCCCTCCCGGCAATTCGGCGGCGCGGTCGTGCAGATACGCAACTCCCCGAAAACGCAGCAAAACGTCGTTGTTTACTCCACGATCATCAACGTCGGTAACGCCGACCTGAAGCTCAAGCCGGGCATGACCGCCAACGTCGCCATTGTTGTCGCCCGCCGCCCTGACGCCCTCCGACTCGCCAACGCCGCCCTGCGCGTTCGCATCCCCGCCGGCGTCACCATAAAATCGTCCGCCGGTGCCGATGGTAAAACGAACGACGTCAAACCTCCGCTAAGCGAACAGCAAATCCGTAAAATCCGCCGCGACCTCATGACCGAGGCCGGCTTCACCCCGGGCTCCGGCCCCCCCTCACCCGAAATCCTGGCCAAAGTCCAGCAACTCGCCAAGGAACGCGGCATCGAACTTCCCGCTTACGGCAACCGCGGTGCCGGCGGTGCACCCATCACCCGCACGATCTACAAACTCATTGATCCGAATCCGGACAAACCCGTCTTGGAGGCTGCCACCGTCAAGCTCGGCATCAGCGACGGCGCCTTCACCGAAATCCTAGAAGGACTGAAGGAGGGCGATCTTGTCATCACCAGCATCACCATTCCCGGTGCCAAACCCACTCCCGCCGCGAGTCCGTTTGGAAGCCCCGCCGGCGGTTTCGGCGGCCGTCGCTAGCCCTCCCCCAAACATGCAGCCCGTGGTTCAACTCGAGGACATTCACCGTGTCTATGACACCGGTGAGATCAAGGTCCACGCGGTGCGCGGCGTCACGCTCACCATCCAGAAGGGCGAGTTTATCGCCATCATGGGTTCGTCCGGTTCCGGCAAATCTACGCTCATGAACACGCTGGGCTGCCTTGATCAGCCCACCTCCGGCCGCTACCTCCTCGGCGGCATCGACGTCTCCCGCCTCGGCCGCAATCAACGCGCCGACATCCGCAACCAGAAGCTGGGATTTGTCTTTCAAGGTTTCAACCTGCTCTCCCGCACCACCGCGCTGGAAAACGTCGAGCTGCCCATGCTCTACGGCCGGCGCCGCATTTCGAGCCATGACATGCAGGAGCGCGCCGAGCACTGCCTCGAGATCGTCGGGCTGGCCGAGCGCGCCGACCATTTCCCCAGCCAGCTCTCCGGCGGCCAGCAGCAGCGCGTCGCCATCGCCCGCGCGCTGGTCAACAATCCCCAGGTTCTGCTCGCCGACGAGCCCACCGGCAACCTCGACAGCAAAACCGCCGTCGAGGTCATGGGCGTGTTCCAAAAGCTTAACGACCAGGGCATCACCATTGTCATGGTGACCCACGAGCTCGACATCGCCCGCTACTGCCGCCGCAACCTCATCATGCGCGACGGCAAGGTCGTCAGCGACGTCCAGGTCACCGACCGCCTCATCGCCGAAACCGAAATGGCCAGGCTCCGCGACGCCGAGTCCGCCGCCAAGCTGATCGCCTGACCCTTCGCGCCCCTCAACCTTACCCGGCTTCCGCCATGCGCCTCCGCTCCACCCTCACCGTCTCCTTCCGCGCCCTCCGCCGCAATGTGCTGCGCTCCCTCCTCACCGCGCTCGGCATCATCGTGGGTGTCGGCGCCGTCATCGCCATGGTCAGCATCGGCAGCGGCGCCAAGTCCGTGGTCGAGGCCCAGATCGCCTCGCTCGGCGAAAATGTCCTCCTCGTGTTCTCCGGCAGCTTCAACCAGGGCGGCGCCCGTTCCGGGGCGTTCGGTGCCGGCACGCTGACGGTCGAGGACGCCGAGGCCATCAAGCGCGAAGTCACCACCATCAGCGGCGTGAGCCCCGAGGTCCGCACGTCCGCCCAGATCCTCGCCAACGGCCTCAACTGGTCCACCCAGATCCTCGGCGCGGGCGCCGACTACCTCGCCATCCGCGTGTGGCCGCTCTCCGACGGCGCCATGTTCTCCGACGCCGATGTCCGCAGCGTCGGCAAAGTCTGCGTCATCGGCCAGACCATCGCCACGCAGCTGTTCCCGGATGGCAACGCCGTCGGCCAGACGCTCCGCATCAAGGCCCAGCCGTTCAAGGTCGTGGGCATCCTCGCCGCCAAGGGGCTCTCCGTCCAGGGCCAGGACCAGGATGACCTCGTGATCGTGCCCTACACCAGCGCCATGCGCCGCGTGTCGAAACAGACCATGCTGCGCTCGATCAGCGTGCAGGCGTCGTCCCCCGACACGATGACGCTCGCGCAAAACGACATCATCGCCCTGCTGCGGCAGCGTCACCGCACCGCCGAGGGCAGCGACGACTTCACCGTCCGCAGCCAGGTGGAAATCGCCCAGGCCGCCACCGCCACGGCCGACACCATGACCGGCCTGCTCGGCGCCGTCGCGGGCGTCTCCCTCATCGTCGGCGGCATCGGCATCATGAACATCATGCTCGTCTCCGTGACCGAGCGGACACGCGAGATTGGCATTCGTCTCGCCGTCGGCGCACACGGCCAGGAGATCCAGCTCCAGTTTCTCACCGAGTCCATCGTGCTCAGCGCGCTCGGCGGGAGCATCGGCATCCTCGCGGGCATCGGCGCGTCCGAACTCGTTTCCCACCTGAAAGGCTGGCCGACGCTCGTCTCGCCCACCGCCGTGGTGGTCGCCTTCATTTTCAGCGCCGCCGTCGGCATGATCTTTGGCTATTATCCCGCCCGGAAGGCCTCGCTCCTGGATCCGATCGACGCCCTGCGTTACGAGTGACTTTTGTGTCGCCCCGGGCTGTTTTCCCCGGCGATTGTCTCTCATCCCCATGCGCTTCCGCCTGCCTGTCCTTTTCGTCTGCACGGTCGCCTTGCTGCGGGCCGCGACGCCGGGCGGAGACGCCATCGCGCTCTTCAAGACCAAGCAGTATCCCGACGCGCGCGCTGCCTTCGAGAAAATCGCCGCGGCCGAGCCGGCCAACGCCGAGGCGCATTATTACCTCGGCCTGCTCGCCACCCGCCGCGCCGACAGCGACGAGGCCATCATCCAATTCGAAAAGGCCACGAGCCTCGCCCCCGCCAACTCGGATTATTTCGCCGATCTCGGCGAGGCGTACGGCAACGCCGCCGGCAAAGCCGGGCTGTTTTCCCAAATGGGCCTGGCCAGGAAATGCCAGGCCGCCCTGGAGAAATCCGTCTCGCTCAACCCCGACAATCTCGCCGCCCGCAACGGGCTCGTCACGTATTACCGCCAGGCTCCGACGTTCGTCGGTGGCGGCATGA
>JANXRL010000073.1 GCA_025352985.1 Verrucomicrobiota bacterium | reverse complement strand
TGAAGCCGACCGGAAATACTTCGAAAAACTGGGCGTGACCGTGCGGGAGTTCGTTTATGGGGACGGCGTTTTGCGCCGGATAAAGCCGGTCGACCAACGCGGTGTGATCGCCAACTTCGTCAAGAACAACAGCCCGTCGGGCACCGCCGGACTGCGTTTCGAAGACTGGATTCTGGAAGTGGACGGCACCGAGATAAAAACCTATGCGGAGGCGGTCACGAAGCTTTCGGCGATCGAGGCCGACGCCACGCGCACCGATTTCGTGCTGCTCACCAATCGCAACAACGCCACGGCTGTATTGAGGGTTAAACTCAAATAATAATCTCACTCCACGTCATGTTTACAGGCATCATCGAGGAAACCGGTTCGGTCGTGGCGTTCACGCACGGCGCGGACGCCTGGAAACTACAAATCTCCGCGCGCGCCGCGCTCCAAGATGTCGCCCTCGGCGACAGCATCGCGGTCAACGGCTGCTGCCTCACGGTCACGCAGTTCGATGCGGGGCACGTTTATTTTGATGTGTTGGAGGAGACGCGGCGGCTCACGAATCTTGCCACGCTCGCGGCTGGCGCGGCGGTGAATCTTGAGCGGAGCTTGCGGTTTGGCGGAAAAATCGGCGGGCATTTTGTCAGCGGTCACGTTGATGGACTTGGCGTGATCGAAGTGTTGGAGCCGCGAGGAGGCGACCACTACCTGCGCGTGCGTGCGCCGGAGGGGCAGGGGCGGTATCTCATTCACAAAGGAAGCATCACCATCGACGGGATTTCGCTTACCGTGGCGGAGGTGGAAGGCGATGCGTTTACCGTGTGGATTATTCCGACGACTATTTCTGTGACCAGTTTGCGGGAGAAAGATGTCGGATCTCCCGTCAATTTGGAATTCGACTTGCTCGGTAAGTATGTCGAGAAACTGATTTTTTTCCACGGGAGATAAACTCTTTCATGCGCACCGCGCTCAATGCCATCACCGACGAACTCAAACGCCTCAAAGCCATGGGCGTGAAGACGGTAGCCGTCTCCGACGAGAGCGTCGCGACGTTGCGCCGGGTGGTCGCCGCGCATGCCCTAAAAACCCAAAAACCAAAAACGGAAACCGGAAAGAGTGAGTCGGCTGACACGCCCGCGTTGGTTAGGCTGGCGTCGAAAACACCCGCGCCAACGCCCGCATCTAAGCTCCCCGCGCCGCCAGTGATTGCTTTGCCCGCCGGTGACAAGGTCGCTCGCCTAGCGTGGATACGCGATCTTGTGCTCAATCATCCCGTCTGCGCGGCGAACGTGCGTCCGGGAAGTAAAGTTGTGCTGGGCGTGGGTTCCCTCGATGCGAAGATCATGTTCGTTGGTGAGGCGCCGGGCGCTGAAGAGGAAATCCAAGGCGAGCCGTTCGTGGGACCTGCCGGCCAGCTGCTCACTAGGATGATCGGCGGAATGGGGCTCAAACGTTCCGATATCTACATAGGAAACATCATGAACTGGCGCCCGCAGACGCCGACACCAGCGGGCGCGGAGCAGATTGGAAACCGTGCGCCCACTGCCGAGGAAATGGCCTTTTGCCTGCCGTTCTTAAGGGCGCAGATAGAGATCGTGAACCCGGATATGATCGTGGCGCTCGGCTCGACCGCCGCGCAGGGGTTGCTGGGCGCAGGCAGTTTTAAGAACCTCGGGGACATTCGAGGAAAGTGGGCTCAGTTTATGGATAAGCCAGTGATGGTCACTTATCATCCAAGCTACCTGTTGCGTCCTCCTGTTGATAACTGGAAAAAGCGGCTTGTATGGGAAGACTTGCTCAAGGTCATGGAACGCTCAGAGTTGCCGATCTCGGACAAACAACGCGGTTACTTTTTGGACAAATGAAAAAAATCATCCTTTTACTGACGGCCCTCGCCGGGCTTTCCGTCATGCGTGCGGACGATGTTCCCTTTGATTTCGAGGTTCTTCAATATCGGGCCAAGGCTCTGGCTTCCCGCCCTTATGCACTCCCGACCAGCCGAGTGCCCGAGTCGTTACGAAAGCTCTCATATGACCAGTATCGCGACATTCGCTTCAATCCCGATGCCGCATGGTGGCGTCAGGAGCAGTTGACGTTTCAACTTCAGTTTTTCCATCCGGGGTTTCTGTTCAACCAGACCGTCCAGATATCGGAAATTCAAAATGGCAACGTGTCGTCGATTCCCTACGACAAGAATCTCTTCAATTTTGGCGCCAACCGCGATCTCGGGTCCATCCCGCGAGACATGGGCTTCACGGGGTTTCGCATCCATTATCCCCTCAATAATCCCGACTACCTTGACGAACTCGCGGTTTTCCAAGGTGCCAGCTACTTTCGCGCGCTCGGTAAAGGCATGCGCTACGGACTTTCCGCGCGCGGACTCGCGCTCAATACGGCCGAGCCCGGCGGCGAAGAATTCCCCGTATTCATCGAGTTCTGGATCAAGAAACCCACGGATAACACCTCGCAAGTAACAGCGTTCGCCCTGCTCGACAGCCCCAGCGTGGCCGGTGCCTATCGTTTCATCATAACACCGGGGGCTTCGACGGTAATGGAAATCAAAACCGCCCTCTATCGCCGCAAGGACGTCGCGGTTTTTGGCATCGCGCCGCTCACCAGCATGTTTTGGTTTGGAGAAAACAACGCAGATCATCATGGCGATCTCCGCCCGGAGGTTCACGACTCTGATGGACTCATGCTGGAGCGTGGCACCGGCGAATGGCTTTGGCGTCCGTTGGCCAATCCAAAAACTATCCAAGTCGCGTCTTTCGCCGACGAAAATCCCCGCGGTTTCGGCCTTGTGCAACGCGACCGCCGCTTCGAATCCTACGAGGATTTGGAGGCGTGTTACCACAAGCGCCCAAGCGCCTGGGTGGAACCCATTGGCAAATGGGGCGCGGGTGACGTTCGCCTGGTCGAACTGCCCACCCCCGACGAGACAAACGACAATATCGTGGCGTTCTGGGTGCCGGCAAAGCTGCCTCCCATCGGTGAACCGTTAAGACTTGAATACAAACTGCACTGGTTCGTCGAAGGGCAGGGGGGCGGGGCCAAACCGCCGGCCGGTTATGCCATGGCCACTCGTATCGGCCATTCGCAGACCAACGAAGCCGACCTGGTGCGCTTCTGGGTCGATTTTGCCGGACCTTATCTCAACGGACAAAAATCTCCGCGTGACATGTCGCCCAACATATCCGTGGGCAAAGGTGCTACCCTTGTTCACCAAAGTTTGGAGAAGAATCCCTTCAATGGTTCATGGCGAGTGGCCTTTGCTCTCAAGCCCGATGGAAGTGGAAAGCCGGTGGAACTCCGTTGCTTCCTGCAAAAACCGCCCCATATTTTGACTGAAACATGGAGTTATCTGTGGAATCCGTAGAGGCGCAGCTCGCGACCTTTCGTCCTAAGACCGGCACGATGGAGGCATGGAATGCTGCCTATGTGCGCGCCGAGGATTACTTGCGCGCGCACCGCATTCACAACCGGCTGCACCAAAGTCGGCTCATTCAAGTATTGCTTGAGCGTGCGGCCCGTCGGCATTCCGATAATCCCGCTCTTGATCCGACCACGCTCGTGGCGGAAGAAACGGAGCTTTTGATGGACGAGTGGTTCGGGGAAATCCTTGGTTCCAAGGATATGGCGCATGACCGCATCGCCATTGCCGGTCGTGTGGCCCTGCTCCTGATCGACGGCGCGCAAAAGTGGCCCTACGGTTTTCTTGATCCCCGCGCGGCCCCGGCGGAATTCACGGCCGCGATGCAGGCCAGTTCCATGCAGGCAGGACCGGACATGGCGGTTTCCAGCATGGTGCCGCGCGACATCGATTTGGGGCCGATCACCGAGGCGGCAGGCGAGACGCTCGAGCGAATCGAAAAATGGCCGCTGTTGAGGACGCTCGTGCTCTGGTTTGTTTTCCTGGCCGCCCTGATGGGTATTTTCTACGCCACCCGTTGACCGAATGAGCACACTGCAAAGCACGCGGATATCGCAGATCATCACTCCGCAACGGTTACGCCGTCGGCGCGCCATTTTTTATTCGAGTATTCTCGCCGTCACCAGCCTCGCGACCTGGTTCATGGCCGATCTGCTCTGGCGGAATGACGGCATCAAGGGCATCGAGTGGCCCCTGCTCGCGCTATTCGTCATTCTGTTCACTCAGATTGCGGTCGGATTCGTGACTGCCCTGCTGGGTTTCTATGTAATCAACCGTGGCGGTGACCGCCACATGATCACCCGGACGGTTGACTGGGATTTGGATGCTCCGCTCGCGAGCACGGCGATCGTCATGCCTGTCTTTAATGAGGATGTGAGCCGGGTTTTTGAGGGACTTCGCGTCATTTACCGGTCGCTTCAGGAAACCAAAAAATCCGAGAACTTCGATTTTTTCATCCTGAGCGACTCAAACCAGCCCAATCAGTGGATTCAGGAGGAGATTGCTTGGGTCGAGCTATGTAAACAAGTCGGTGGTTTCGGGCGTATTTTCTACCGCAAGCGCCGTCACCAAATTAATAAAAAATCAGGCAACGTGGCTGATTTCCTCCGCCGCTGGGGCAAGCGCTATCGCTACATGGTCGTGCTGGATGCCGACTCTATCATGAGTGGCGAGGCCATCGTGAAGCTGGTGGCCATGATGGAAAAAAATCCGCAGGCCGGCCTTATCCAGACTGCGCCGCGTTTGGTTTATGGCGAGTCGCTCTATGCTCGTCTCCAGCAGTTCGCCAACCGTCTCTACAGCCCAATTTTTCTTGCCGGTCTGAATTATTGGCAGCAACACGAGGGCAACTACTGGGGCCACAACGCCATCATCCGCGTGCAGCCCTTCATGGATCATTGCGCGCTGCCAGATCTGCCCGGCCGCGAACCGTTCGGCGGGCGTATCCTTTCCCATGATTTCGTCGAGGCCGCCCTTATCCGTAAAGCCGGATGGCAGGTGTGGCTCGCCCACGACATCGAAGGCACCTACGAAGAAGGTCCTCCCACCCTAATCGACAGCGCCAAGCGCGACCGCCGCTGGTGTCAGGGCAACATGCAGCATGCCTGGCTTGTGACAGTTCGCGGTTTCCGTCCGGCCAACCGGATTCATCTTTTAATGGGAGTGATGGCTTATGTGTCGTCCCCGCTTTGGCTGCTCTTCCTGGTCTTGAGCACCATCCATGTGTTCAACCAAGTGCTGTCCCCGATACACCGCTTTTCACCGGAAATCTACACTTCGGTATTTGGCAAAATCATCGAGGTGCCCGAATCCCTGAGCCTGTTTCTTTTCACACTGTTGCTGCTGTTCCTGCCGAAGGTGATCAGCGTTATTTCCGTCATTCAGGACGATGCGGATGCGCAACGCTTCGGCGGGCGCGCCCCTGTCATGTTTGGCGCTGTGCTAGAGACCGCGCTGTCGGTGCTGCTTGCGCCCATCCACATGCTTTTCAACAGCAAGTTCGTATTCTTTACGCTTCTCGGGCAGGGGGTCTCTTGGGTGGCGCAACGTCGCGGAGCCGAGGACGGCACCGACTGGCGCGAGGCCATCATCACGCATGGAGGACAGACGGCTTTCGGACTGATCTGGGGCGTTTCTTCCTACATCATCAGTCCGGCGTTTTTCTGGTGGTTGAGTCCTGTGCTGGTGGGATTGGTTCTGTCGATTCCTCTTTCAATCGTATTGAGCAAGGAAAGCCTCGGGCGGCAGGCGCGAAAGGTCGGTCTCCTGCTAACGCCTGAGGAAACCCTGCCGCCTTACGAACTGCGTCGGCTCACGCAAAACCTCTCGGAGTGCTACAAACACATGCGCCCCATCGAGTCATTGCGCGCGGACTACGGTCTGCTGCAGGCGGTGCTGGATCCTTACATCAACGCCGTGCATGTTTCGATGCTGCGCCAGCGCCGGCCCAGCGAGGAATCCCGCGAATGGTTTTCGCTGCTGCGTCACCGCCTGCTGAGCGAGGGTCCCGACCAGCTCACAACCAAAGAAAAACTCGCGCTGCTCCTTGATGCGGAATCCATGATCTGCCTGCACGAAGAACTATGGCGTCAGCCTGGCGCCTCTCTGGCCGAGTGGTGGCGTCTCGCGATGCGCCAATACAACGTTCTTACGGCTGCTCCTATCACCGCTCTCTACCGCTGAGCGTTTCGTGCCCGCGCTTTCAGGCAAGTTTGGTGAGTTCTTCTTTTGCTCTTGCGTAGGCGGCTTCGAGTTCGGTGAGAAGTCCGTCCACATCCGACAAGCCGTTCTCGCGGGACTTGTGCTCAAGGCTTTCCGCCACGCCACGCAGTTCCGAAGCACCCAGATTACTGGAACTGCCTTTAATGCTGTGTGCGGCTCGCGTGAAAGTGGCCGCATCTCCTGAGGTGCGACACGCATGAAGCTCCGCTATTCGCTTGGGGGTATCGTCCATAAAGATCGACACGATTTCCCTCAGGAACACGTCGCCATCATCCGGACTTAAGGCGCGAAGATTGGCGATGGCTTCAGGATCGATGATTAGATTTTTCAGCATTGGGTTAGATTTTCTCCTGTGACATGGGATGCAATATGGCTTTTCAGCTTAGGCTGTTCCCCGCAGAAGATTTACATTTCATTAACGTTTTGCGGTGGAATGCGACGCTAGGTTTTCCGCCATGTGATTCGCAGAATATCAAACATATCATGCCATACGGATATGTTGATATAGAACTTGCGCGACAGCGGGCGCAGTGCTTCGTTTACGGCCTACTCTTATGGCCAACACATTTGTTTTTTCCTCCGAGTCCGTGGGCGAGGGGCATCCTGACAAGGTTGCCGACCTCATTTCCGACAGCATCCTCGATGCTTGTCTCACGTTCGACCCCAAGTCCCGCGTCGCTTGCGAGACGTTTGTGAAGTCCAACGTAGTCGTCGTCGGCGGCGAGATCACCATCCCGAAGCTCCAGGACAAGAAGACCGGCAAGACCAAGCCCATCGGCGACGCCATCAACATCGACAAGGTCATCCGCGACGCCATCCGTCACATCGGCTATACCAACGACGACGACGTGTTTCACGCCGACACCGTTTTCATTAACAACTACCTCACCGCCCAGTCCGCCGACATCGCGCAGGGTGTGGACGCCAAGAAAGCCGCCGGCAAGAAGACCGCCGAGCAGGGCGCGGGCGACCAAGGCTTGATGTTCGGCTTCGCCGCCGACGAGACGAATGAACTGATGCCCGCCCCGATCATCTTCGCCACCGCCT
>JANXRL010000188.1 GCA_025352985.1 Verrucomicrobiota bacterium | reverse complement strand
GCGACCTCCTGCGGGTGCGCCGTGAAAAATTTATCGCGCTCGTCGACTCGACGCCGCCGCCGAGCATTATGCTCAGCCGCCTCGCACCGGTCGCGCAAAAGCTCGCCACCGAGCCGAAGAAAGACTGAGCCCGGCTTGACGCCCGCGCCCGACGTCGCGTGAATCACGCGCATGGTGCCGAGCGTCCTCATCGTCGATGACGAGAAACACACCCGCGAAGGTCTGCAGCAGGCCCTCGCGGAGAGTTACGACGTGACCGTGGCCGCGAACGCCGACGAAGCGTTCAACCTCCTCGACGCGCAGCCGTTCGACGTTGTTCTCACCGACCTGCGCATGCCCGGCAAGTCCGGCCTCAAGGTCATCGACAAAGCGCTCGCGGTTCCGAATCGCCCCGCCGTCCTCATGATGACCGCCTACGGCAACATCGACACCGCCGTCGACGCGATGAAACGCGGCGCCGTGGATTTTCTCACGAAGCCCGTCAACATCGAGCGACTCGAAGTCCTCATCCAGCGCGCGCTCAAAACCAAGACGCTCGAAGTCGAGGTGAATCAGCTTCACGAGCGACTGGACGACAAATTTAATTTCAACGGCATTATCGGCCATTCCGGCAAACTTCACGCGGTGATAGACCGGGTGAAGCTCGTCGCCTCGTCCAAGGCAACCATCCTCATCGATGGCGAATCTGGCACGGGCAAGGAGCTGATTGCGCAGGCCATCCACCAGTCCAGCCCGCGGGCGCGGACACCCTTCGTCGCGGTGCATTGCGCGGCGCTTTCGGAAAACCTCCTTGAAAGCGAAATCTTTGGGCACGAGCGGGGGGCCTTCACCGGAGCGATAGAAAAGCGCATCGGCCGCTTCGAGGCGGCCGACACCGGCACCCTTTTCCTCGACGAGATCGGGGAAATATCCCCTTCAACCCAGGTAAAGCTGCTGCGTTTTCTTGAAACGAAATCCATCGAGCGCGTCGGCGGGTCCAAGCCCATCGAACTGGACGTGCGTCTGGTCGCCGCAACCAACAGGGATCTCGAGAAACTGGTTCGTGAGGGTAAGTTTCGAGAAGACCTGTTCTTTCGCCTTAATGTCGTGCGCATAACCCTGCCGCCTCTGCGTGAGCGCACGGAGGACATCCCGTTGTTGCTGGCGCATTACATTCAGGTTTTTGCCAAGGAGAACGGGCGGCCGGCGCTTACGGTTGAACCGGGTGCCTTGCGGTATCTTCAAGCCTATCATTGGCCGGGAAACATCCGGGAACTCCGGAACTTTGCGGAAAACTCGGTTGTGATGCACCGGGGCGGCAAGCTGACCGAATACGATCTTGAGGCAAAATTTCGGGGGACGCCTGTTCTGGCGCTGCCTTCTGGCTCGGACGAATCGGCTTTCCCCGGTGTTTCTTCCCGGCAGGCGGTTGTTTACCCAGGAGGATCTCTCTCGGTGGAGGAAAATGAAAAGCGGCTGTTGAGGGAAGCTTTGATCAAGTCTCGCGGCAACCGCACCAAAGCCGCCCAGCTCATGGGCATCAGTCGTCGCACCCTGCATCGCAAGCTGGCGCAATGGACTGAGCTGGATGTGATTGATCGCTGAGGAAAGCTTAGGGGTTGCCTCACTGCCACTGCGGCGTTTGCTGGAATTATTATTCCCATGCGTTTCGCTATACTGCGTCTTTTGGCTCTCACTCTTTTAGCGCCGTTGGCTCACGCCGAGGTGCGCGTGGTGGGATGTGATATTCTTGGAAAAGGCTTTGCATCCGAACTCACGGCCTATTCGCGGAGGAATGATTTGGACGTGCAACTTGATTTGACGGGCAGTGCGACGGGCATGGGGCAACTTAAGATGGGCGCGGCCGATCTTGGGCTCATCCTCTTCGCCCCGGATGACAAAAAGCCCGAGGATCAGTTTATGGTTGTTCCCGTGGCGTATCAGACGGCGGTGGTGGTGGTCCCTGCGACTTTGCCGCTCAGCCAGATTTCCTTCGAGCAGCTCTCGGCGATCTACGGCGATCAGGCCGATTCCACGATCAAGCGTTGGGGCGACCTTAGCGTGAGCGGTGAATGGGCCAACCGCAACATCCTGCCCAATATCACTGGGCCCGACGGCGGACTCAGTTATGATCTTTTTCGTTACACCGTTCTGCGTTCGCCGAGCCTAAAACCACTTGTTGCCCGTCAGGAAAGCGCTGAAGCCACCTTGCAGCGTATCCTTGGCGACGAAGGTGGTATTGCGGTCATGGCCATGTTACCGGAAAAGCAAACTAGGCTGAAAGCCCTTGCGGTTGCCCGAAAAACAAATGACGTGGCCTTTGGTCCCTCCTCCGAAAATATCCAGTCCGGCGATTACCCCATCCGCTTGCCGGTGTATCTTGTTTTCAAGAAAAGCTCTGCGAAACACATCCAGTTGGTTCTTCGCTACCTGTTGAGCGAAGAAGCCGTTCCTCTTTGGAGAAAGGCCGGACTGGTGCCATTACCCATTCAGGCGCGCAACCAGCAGATCTTTGATTTGGAAGTTCTGTAAGAAAGCTGTTGACGAAGAGAGGACGTAGGCTTGTTCTCCACCTTTCTCACGCAGGCGTAGCTCAGTTGGTAGAGCACCACCTTGCCAAGGTGGACGTCGAGAGTTCGAGTCTCTTCGCCTGCTCCATTTTGATAAAAGCCGCTATTTCCCGTAGCGGCTTTTTCGTGCTAACTTAAATTCATGACTGCCGCCGACTTCTTTGCCCTTCCTTCCTCACTTGAGACATTTTCAACGCATTTTTCCGCCAATGCCGCCCCGTGGACATGGTTGTCGCGCATAGGCGATGCGTTGGCGGACATCACCCCCGGCGAGCGTCACGTGCCGCCGGGCGTGCATATCGAGGGCAAGGTCTGGATTGATCCGTCGGTCAAAATGCCCGCCTATGCGACGATCATCGGTCCCGCATGGGTCGGGCCGGGCACGGAAATCCGCCCGGGAGCATTTATTCGCGGCAATGTCATCATCGGCGCCGGCTGCGTGCTCGGCAATGCCTGCGAATTTAAAAACTGCCTGCTCATGGACAACGTCCAGGTGCCGCATTTTAGCTATGTGGGTGATTCGATTCTGGGCAATGGCGCTCACCTCGGTGCAGGGGTGATCTGTTCCAACCTACGCTTGGACCAAAAATCGATCACGGTGCGCGTTGACGGTAAAACGGCCGAAACCGGCCTGCGCAAATTCGGGGCCATCCTAGGCGACGGGGCGGAGGTCGGCTGCAATGCCGTGCTCAATCCCGGCACGCTGCTGGGCAAGCGCGCCCTGGTGATGCCGACGGTGGCTTTCGCCGGATATCTGCCCGCCAACACCATCGCCCGCATCCGCGGCACGATCACACAAATCCCGCGCAAGGATTGACGCCCACCGGCCGCTCTCGGCACTTTGAAACCTTTACGTCATGCGCATTCTCACCGGCATTCAGCCTTCCGGCCAGCTTCACATCGGGAACTACTTTGGCGCCATCAAGCCTGCCGTTGATCTCCAATCGCGCGGTGACTGCACCTATTTCATCGCCGACTACCACTCGATGACGTCGCTTACCGAAGCCGAGGCCCGCCGCAAAAACACCATCGATGTCGCCCTCGATTGGCTCGCCTGCGGACTAGACCCGAAGAAAAACGTCCTATTCCGTCAGAGCGACGTGCCCGAGGTGTGCGAACTCATGTGGATGCTCGGCACGCTCACGCCGATGGGCCTGCTCGAACGCGCCCACAGCTACAAGGACAAGATCGCCAAGGGCATCTCGCCCAACTTCGGCCTCTTCGCCTATCCCGTGCTCATGGCCGCCGACATCCTGCTCTATGATTCCAACGTCGTCCCCGTCGGTCGTGACCAGAAGCAGCACGTCGAGATGACGCGCGACATCGCCATCAAATTCAACCACACCTACGGCGAAACCTTAGTCGTGCCCGAGCCGGAGATCCGCGACGAGACCGCCGTCGTCCCTGGTCTTGATGGACAGAAAATGAGCAAGAGCTACGGCAACACGCTCGAAATTTTTGGCGAAGAAAAGGCCACGCGTAAAAAAATCATGGGCATTGTGATGGACAGCCGCACTCCAGCCGAGCCCAAGCCCGACGCCGGCAAAAACATCGCGATCCAACTCCTTAAGTTGGTCGCTCCGGCCGAAATCGCCGGTGATCATGAAAACCGCCTGCGAGCCGGCGGCCTCGGTTACGGTGACCTGAAGAAGGCGCTCTTTGAGCACTATTGGGATTTCTTCGCCCCCTATCGCGCCAAACGCGCAGAACTTGCCGCCAACCCCGACTACGTCCACGATGTGTTACGTGACGGAGCGGCGCGGGCGCGCGGGGTGGCGTCGGATGTCCTGAGACGCGCGCGCAGGGCGAGTGGTCTGGCCTGAGTCAGCCACCGCAGGCGGCAGTAAGCTTAAGAGCCGAGGGCTTTTTTGATGAGCTGCTCGGTTGTGGCCTTCGGGCCGAGCGCAAGCAGCCCGCGTCGCACGGCCTCGTCGGCGTCGGCGGTCTTATAGCCAAGCGCAGTCAGCGCGAGCACGGCGTCGCGCAGTCGGCTGTCGGCTGGAGAGGCGTTGCCGTCGGTCGAACCACTGGCCGAAAGGACGCTCTCAGCCGAACCGATGACGCCGACCTTGGCCCGTAGCTCGATGACGAGGCGCTCGGCGGTTTTTTTGCCGATACCGGGGCACTTCGCGAGCGTGGCGATGTCGCCGATGCGGATCGCGCTTTCGAGCGAAGGCAGGGAGAGCTTGCTCATGATGGTGAGAGCCATCTTGGGGCCTACACCGGTGACGTGCTCGATCATGAGGCGGAAAAAATCGCGTTCCGGCGGAGTAGCGAAGCCGTAGAGCGTCTGCGAGTCTTCGCGATAGATCACGAGGGTGTGCAGCTTCACCGTCGCGCCGGAAGGGGGCAGCTTTTCGGCCGTGGTGACTGGGATGTTCACCTCGTAGCTGAAGCCGTTGAGTTCGACGATGGCGTGGAGCGGGGTCGCGGCGGTGAGCAGGCCTTGGATGGAGGTTATCATTTCACTTCAAACCGAGCACGTCCTGCATGTCGTAAACGCCGGCTTTCTGGCCCACGATCCACTGAGCGGCGCGGACGGCTCCACGCGCAAAAATGCCGCGATCGGAGGCCTTGTGCGTGAGCTCGACGCGCTCGCCCAGGGCGGCGAACATAACGGTGTGGTCGCCGACAACGTCGCCGCCACGAAGGGCGTGGATGCCAACCTCGGTGGAGGTGCGTTCGCCGGTGATGCCCTCGCGACCATGGCGGAGGGCGGAGGCGTCGAGCTTGCGCTCCTCGAGGATGATCTCGAGCAGGCGTGCGGCTGTGCCACTGGGGGCGTCCTTTTTGTAGCGATGGTGCATCTCTATGACCTCGGCATCGTAATCGGAACCGAGCACGGAGGCGGCGCGGCGGGTGAGGGCGAAGAGGAGATTCACGCCGACGGAGTAATTGCCCGACCAGACGCAGCGGATCTTCGCGGCGGCGGCGAGAAGATGCTTTTTTTCCTCGGCGGAATGACCAGTGGTGCCGATGACGAGCGCCCTGTTGTAGGCGGCGCAGAGGCGGATTACATCGGAGGTGGCGGCGCGGAAGCTGAAGTCGATCACCACATCCGCCGCAGCGATCCCTGCGGCTAGGTCGTCGCCCTGATCGAGGGAGGCGACGACGATGGCCCCGGCGTCCGTGGCGGCGGCGAGGTTGGCCTGGCCCATGCGGCCCTTTGCGCCGATGATCGCGATGCGGAGGGGCATGGTTATTTTTTGAACGTCGAGAGGACGTTGATGAGGATTTGCTCGTTGACCTTGGTCATCGCACACAACGGCGAGCGGACTTCGTCCGAGCCGATAAGGCCGGCCCGGAGCATACCTAGCTTAACCGGAACGGGATTCGGCTCGATGAAGAGTGTCTTGAAAACGGGATAGAGATTGCGGTGCAGCTTGGTGGCCTTGGCGGCTTCGCCCGCGAGGGCGGCGTTTACCAACTGCACGATTTCCTTCGGGTAGAGGTTGGACGCCACACTGATCACGCCCTCCGCGCCGACCGAGATGAAGGGCAGGGTGAGACTGTCGTCGCCGCTGAGCACGGTGATGTCCTTGCCCATGGCGTGCTTGAGCTGGTCCACGCGGTCAACGGAGCCGCCTGCTTCCTTGATGTAGCGAACGTGGGGGTATTTCGCGCGGAGGCGCTCGACGACAGGAATGCCAATCTCGATGCCACAACGGCCCGGGATGGAGTAGAGAATGACGGGCTTGTCGGTCGCCTCGGCCACGGCGCTGAAATAGCGGAATACGCCCTCTTGGCTGGGCTTGTTGTAGTAAGGTGCGACGACTAGCACAGCGTCCACGCCGGCCTCCGTGGCAAGGTGGGTGAGATCAACTGCTTCCTCGGTCGAGTTGGATCCGGTGCCAGCGATGACGGGAACGCGTCCGCGTGCGGTCTCGACCACGGCGCGGACAACATCAAGGTGTTCGTCGTGCGAAAGAGTGGGTGACTCGCCCGTGGTGCCGACGGGGACCAATCCGTTGATTCCGGACTTTATCTGGAACTCCACCAGTCTGCGCAGATCGTCGTAGGAGACGGCCTGGTTTTTGAAAGGCGTTACTAAGGCGGTGATGGTGCCGGTCAACGGGCGGAGTTTCATGGAGGGTTTACAGGAAGATACCTTGCACAGGAGAGCACCTCACTTCAAAAATTCGCAACGTTTTTCATCCACTCCACACCATGTCCTTAAACGCCGAAATCTTTAACGATCTGCTGAAACTCGCGGTGCAAAGCGGCGCTAGCGACATCGTCATCAAGTCCGAGAAACCCGGTTATGTGCGCATGTCGGGCCGTTTAAAGCCCGTTGACATGGACCCTATCACCGCCTCCGAAGTGCGGGAGTTTGTCGATACCAACGTGCCGGCGGTTTTTCGTCAAAAGTGGGAGGACGACGGCCAGGTTGATTTCGCCTACGCGGCGGAGGGCGTGGGCCGTTTCCGCGTGAACGCCTTCCATCAACGCGGCACCGGCAGCATTGTTTTCCGTCACATCAAGAGCAAGGTGCCTACCTTTGAGGAACTTGGTCTGACCGCCGATCCGATGCTCAACCTCGCCAAGGCTAAGGATGGCATTCTCCTCATTTGCGGAGCCACCGGCTCAGGGAAAAGCTCCACCTTGGCCGCCATGCTCAACTGGATAAACCAGAACATGGACAAGCATATCGTCACGCTGGAGGACCCGATCGAGTATACCTTTCAAGATGAGAAATCGGTTTTCCAGCAGCGCGAAATCGGTCTCGACGTGCCCAACTTCGAAATGGCGATCAAGTCCGTCCTCCGCCAAAATCCAGACATCATCCTCATCGGCGAGATGCGCGACCGGGAGACCTTTGAAACCGCCATCTCGGCGGCTGAAACCGGCCATCTTGTGCTCTCCACCATGCACGCCGGCACGGTGGCTCAGGCGCTCACCCGACTGTTTGAGTTTTTCCCGCCCGAGCAGCAGATTCAGGCGCGTCGGCAGATCTCAGGCACCATTCGCGGTTTCATCTGCCAGAAGCTTATTCCGACGATGGAAGGCGGCGGACGCATCCCCGCCAACGAAATACTCGCCGCCGATTCAGTCGTGCGAAATCTCATCCTGGACGGCCAGTTTGAGAAGATTCAGGGTATCCTCGAAAGCGGAGCCGACTCGGCCAGTTTTTCGTTCAACCGTGATCTCTACCGGCTCATCAAGGCAGGAACCATCAGCAAGGCGGAAGGCCTGCGCTTCTCGCCGAACCCGCAGGCTCTGGAGATGAACCTCAAGGGCATCTTCTTTAAGTAAAAGATCCTGACTTTGATGGCTGGAAAAAGCCGAGGATACTTGGTCGCGTTTTTCAAAAACTCCCATGCACGTTGATGGTGATGCTATTATTTGGTCGGCAAACACGCGCGCGGTGAACGGATGTGAAAATCCGTTCATCTATCCCCTGGGCTTGATGCCTTCGAAAGTTGATCGAGTAATCGGTCGGACCCCCTCGTTATTCGTCGAGAGAAGATTCTGCGACATGCACTACCCATTCACGAAACCGGCTGCCTATCGGCGGTCGCTATTTTGACCTACCGTAAATATTATCTTAACTAATGACCCTCTCTCAGAGTGAACAGTTTGATTTGCTCGGCGATTTTTTAGCGGCGCGCCGTGACGAAATCCTGCGCACTTGGCGCCGCAACGCCTGCGCCGACCCCGGCCAGACTACCGGACGCTCGCTGTCCGTTGGCCAGTTTCTCGATCACATCCCCCACATGCTCGACGCCTTCGAACTCAAGCTCCGCTCGCAACTAGGCGGCCCCGGCGCGCGCACCGCCGCGATTGACAAAAAACTCGAGGAGGTGAAACACGGTCTCCATCGCTGGCAGCAAGGCTATCGCATGAAGGAACTCGTCAACGAATGCGGACACCTCCAGCTCTGCCTCTTCGACGAACTGGACCTCATCGCCTCCGAACACCCCGAGCTCGATCGCGGCGTTATCGCCGCTGCCCACCGTCAGATCCTTACCCTCGTCAACGACACGATCAGCGAAAGCGCATCCCAATTCCAGCGCATGCAGCAGGCCGAGGCTGCCGGCCATGTCGGCGACCTTCGCGGTGCGCTTGCATCCCTCCATGAGATCGAGCGCCGCCGCACATCGTTGTTTCACCAGGCCGTTCACGATTTGCGCAACGATGTCGCCGGCGTCCACATCTCGGCGCAACTTCTCGAACAGCCCGCTATGGCTGATGCCCAGCGCACCGAATTCGCGAGCCTCCTACGCCTGAGCGTGGAAGGTCTTACCGCCATGCTTGGCGAACTCATGGATCTCGCTCGTCTCGAAGCCGGTCAGGAACAACGCAAAATCGTCCGCTTCGACGCCGCGACACTCATCACTGATCGCTGCGAGGTCAACGAGTCACTCGCCCGCAAACATGGCCTGTTCATGCAATTTGAAGGCCCGCCTAAACTCCTCGTCGAAGGCGACGCCGACAAGGTAAACCGCCTGCTCCAGAACCTGCTTTCCAATGCAGTGAAATACACCGTGTGCGGTGGCGTAAACGTGAGCTGGGATTCAGACGAAGCCAACTGGTGGCTGATAGTGAAGGACACCGGCCCAGGTCTGCTATCCCAAGCTAGCGCACCCCTAGCAACGGGCCTTCAGGAAGCCACGGCCAGTGCCAAAGAATCTGACGAAAAAAATGCCGTGACCACCGGTCAGGTTTCCAACGTGCTTCCGCCGCCCGAAGGCGAGGATGCTCCCTCAGGGAGAACCCGCCATCAGCCCGGCGAAGGCATCGGCCTCTCCATCGTGAAACGCTTGTGCGAACTGCTGGACGCAAGCTTGGAAATCGCGACCTCAGCCGAGTCCGGGACAACCCTGCGCGTCGTCTTCCCGCTTCATTATCCCGAAGCCCATTGAACGAAGGTATCCGGGCTACTTCTTTTCGCGTTTAAACCCGGAGCGAACCTCGGAATCCTCGTCCGTTATAGTAAGACTGGGCGCCGTTGTGGTAGATGAAAACGCGGCCGTAGCGGCGATCGCCGAATAGCGCGCCACCGCGTTTCCTGATTTCGGCCGGCGTCATCACCCAGCTTGATGATTTTGTGTCAAACTCACCCAGGGCTTGCAGCTCGTGGTATTGTTCTTCCGTCATCAGCTCGACGCCCATGGCGGCGGCCGCGTCCATGACGTTGTTTTTCGGTTTATGCTCTTTTCGGGAATCCAAGGCTTCGCGGTCGTAGCAAAAAGAGATTCGCCCTTCGGGACTTTGCGTCGAGCAATCAAAGAAAACGTATTCGCCGGATTTTTTGTCGTGACCGACCGCGTCCGGTTCTCCGCCGGTTCTTTCCATTTCACCGAGCGACCACAGTTTTTCTGGATTTGCCTCCAGCCTGGCCTTCACCTTGACCCATTCGAGGCCCGTGTGGCGGCTCATGTTTTTCTCAAACCGGATTTTCAGGGCTGCAAGCAGTTCTTCGTGTTCTGCAGCTGACAGGGTCTTGGAGGATTTTGCGGCTTTCATGGCGTTTTTCTTTACGTGAAGATCGTTTTTTACAGAGCTTGATCATGGGTGCGGATTCATCACTTGATCGTAAACGAGCTCGATGGAGTCAGGGCCTACGCTGTGCTGCCCCTGGAAAGGGAGATCAAGGGTTATCAAGAAGAATATAAGGAGTGCGAGCAGCACAGCCATGATTGCAGTTAGGAGGTCGTGAAGGAAATGGTTTTCGACGACCAACAACCACGTGAGCACAAAGCTCATGAAAGAACCAGCGAGGACAACGACCCAGAGGATCGTGGGAAGTCGCCCCTCGACGCAATCCACGCGCAGGCGCCGGCATTCGATCACTTGGCCGAATCGGTAGAGCGATTCCTGGTGAAGGGCCTTCTGGCCCTCGGTCCTTGGCTCGTAGGCCACTAGCGTCTTTTGGAATCCCATGATGAGGGGATGACCACCGCGGGGCACGATGCCGCGTTGCATCTCGGGCCAGGAGACGTCGATGATCTGCCGCGTGTAGCTCCGTAGAAGTCCGGTAAGTTCGGTGCGCACGGGCTCCGGATAAAAGTCAACGTTGCGATAGAGCGAGGCGATGGCCGCCGCTTCCGCGCTCACCTTGCTTTCAACGTCGCCATAGTTTTCCCATGCGCCCACGGAGATGAGACCGAGGGTGATGCCGTAGAGCACGCCGAAGGCGGAGAGGTAGTGGCCCACGATTTCGTTGTATTCGCGCCCGCCGAACCAGCGCCGCAACAACGGCCGCATCGCCACTTGGCCGCCAACGGCCACGGCGACAAACGAGATAACGACGATTAGGCTAAACTCCCATTGGGGGAGCGAGTGGAGCCAGTGCAAATTTAACGTTGCGAGCATGATTAAATAAGTTGGCGCAAGGCTCAACCCATAGCGGATACGTGCAAGCCCAGACCTTGCGATCAGACGGGGATCATGCGGGCCGCCTTCCAAGGACTACTGGTGAAAACGCTCCGATTCCTTTGCGTTTATCTGGCTCATAGATGTAGTTAAGTTTTATAACTATCTGCGTTGTTCATTTTCCAAGCTCTTTGCGTTCCCGGTTCCATGTCGAATTCTCACCCCCGACTCCTGCTCATCGATCAAGAACAGTTTTCCGCCGAAATCTTGCTTTCCGAGTTGGAGAAAAAGGGCTTCACCCAAGCCCGGCGGCTTGCCTCTCCCGAGGCTTTGGCGGAAGAGCTGACGATGCATCCGGCTGATGTCATAATTTTCAATTATCACTACCAGCATCCGGCTGGACTGGAGATTTGCGGTGAGGCCAAGCGGCTCGCCCCCGAAGTGCCCGTCGTTGCGGTTGTCTCGGCCGGACCCGCGATGAAACGCGTGCGCGAGTGGGCCAAGGAAACCAAAAACATCGAGGTCGTGGTCGAGAAGCCTCTCTCCGACGAACGGTTTTTCCTGCTCGTCTCCGACCTTGCCGCCGCGCGGCAAGCCGCCCGCGCGCAGAGGGAGCGTTTCGAGCGTTTGACGAGCATCGTGCCAGAGGATGCGGTGAAGGCGCTCGAACGCTCTTTGGACAAGCAGACCGACATGTTTGAGGCCATCGTTCTGTTTACGGACGTGCGACGCTCCACGACGTTGATCACCAACAATCCACCCGAGACCTATTTCAACCTTCTCAACCTCACGCTCGGTGCCCAGTCCCGGCTTGTTGAAACGTTTGGAGGTGCGGTGATCAAATATACGGGAGACGGTATGCTCGCCGTGTTTCGCGGCATGGGCCGCTCGTATCTTGCGCTGCGCTGTGCACTCGAACTCACGCGTGCGTCCAACCAGACCGTGCTGCCTTATGGCATCGGTGTGGCGCAGGGGCTCGTGCTGGCCGGTTTCATTGGCAACCCGCACCGCGATGGACGTCGCCAGCACTACGACGTTATTGGTGCCACCGTGCATCTCGCGGCACGGCTTTGCAGTCTCGCTGAGGCGGGCGAGGTTATGACCACGCCCGCAATCGTTGCCGGGGCGCGCAAAGGTGACCTAAGCCCCACCCGTAGGGACTCCGTTGCGCTGCGCGGCTTTAACGGCGAAATCGCTTGCGTGGGACTGCGCATCCCGGAGGAGACTCCGGCTATTATCGCCGCTGTGGTAATGCCTTAATTTTACTAAAAAATCATGCAAGAAACATTCGACTCCGCCCAGATAAGCAAAGTCATCGACCAAGCGCTGATGTATCAGTGCGCGTGTCCGGCTCAAGTGTGCCGCGCGATTTTCGAGCTGCGTGAGCTGCATCAATTCCAGATGAATTGTGCGGATGACACCGCCAATGATCGCCTAGTCCATGAGACTATCGCGGCAGCCGCCGAGCAGTCTCATCAACTTATGGAGCGCTGCCTTGAAAAGATCCTTGAAATTGAGGGCTGGGATCGCGCTACCCTGACGATGCCAGCCAGCCTGCGTAAAAAGCCGGCCAAAAACGTCTAATTCGACGCTGCGACGGTTCGTGTCCGGACCTATCCGTGGCGAAGTGTGGGGCCGATCCCTGATATAATTGGGCTGATTGCCTTAAGGCTAATAGCTCTTCGCGGCAGCGGCCGGACATACTTTAGACCGGTGGCTCTAGGATTGGATGCTGGGGTCAGCTCGTAGTGCTGACTTTGACTTTTCCCGTAGGCGTCTTGGGTTCGCATCCAAGCCTTTCGATTTTCCCCTTCTTTTAAACCCAAGTCGCGGGCGTGGCTTGGATCAACTCTTCGGCGACCGACCTTAGGTAGACTCGGGAATTGTTCATGCGAGTGTTGAGACGACGCAGATCTACCCGCATGTGATGCAAAAGCCGGGGCTGGGGGTGAATAGTCCGCTCGATGCGAGTTAGCTTTTGGAAGTAGTAAGTGTTTCGCGAAGTAGTGAGCAGCGAGTAGGGGGAGAGCGGAGGTTTAACCACTGATGAACACTCATTTTGCACTTATTCGGAATTCGGAGAAGGCAGACCGGAGTTTTTGGCCCACGGAACACAAGGACTACACGGAAGAATCGGAGGGGGAGGCGCGCCGTAGGCGCGGAATGACGAATGACGGAGTAGCGGGTAGCGAGTAGGCTGAAGGCGGAGCCGATTGTGCGCGATCCCGCACAATCGGTGTGTCTAGAGCATAAAAATCTCGCCGACGGTGAGCGTGGGCGGGATTCCGAGGACGGATTTTTCAACCACTGATCAGCACTGATTATCACTGATGGCGGATTACTCGGGAAGGGCTGGGCCGTGACACTGGCGCACGTGGAGCACGCGGGAGATGACGATTCGCTGAGCCGATCACTTGGTGAAATACTTTATAGGGGAAGTGTTGAAGCAGGATGCGCCGAAAATTTCGGTGATAAATACGGGGAACTTCCGGGTGCGCGGACAGTGATGGGCGAGGATGTCGCCGCGGTCTTGCGCTGTAAGCTTGGGTAATTTGGCGATGATTTCGGCTTTGCGCATGTGAAGAAAGGGAGTGCGTGCGTGAAGGGTTTGAAGCCAACGCGTGGCGGAGGGTGGGAAATAGACAGCAAAAATCCCGCCAGCGACGAGGCGCGTGCGGGATTCGGAGTTTTGAACCACTGATTAACACTTATCACCACTGATGTCGGATCGGATCAGTGATCATGAGCGAAAATAAGTGGTTAACCGGTTTTAGAGCGTAGCGAGGGCGGCGTTAAGCGTCTGGCTGGGGCGTAGTGCGGCCGATGCTTTTGCGTTATCCGGTTGATAGTAACCACCAATATCTACCGGTTTACCCTGGACCGCGATGAGCTCGGTTACGATTTGCTTTTCGGCGGTGGTGAGCTTTTCGGCAAGGGGGCGGAAAATAGCTGAGAGCTGAGGGTCTTTAGTCTGGGCGGCGAGGGCTTGGGCCCAGTAGAGGGCTAAGTAAAAATGGCTGCCGCGGTTGTCGATGCCGGCGCCGACTTTGCGGGCGGGGCTCTTGTCATACTCGAGGAACTTGCCGTTGGCTTCGTCGAGGGTCTCGGCG
>JANXRL010000048.1 GCA_025352985.1 Verrucomicrobiota bacterium | reverse complement strand
CGAACGCGCGGAAAACGTTCGGCAAGTTCTGTCGGTCGATAAAGCCGTAGATCGTGCGGCGATGCGTGAAGGGCTGGGCGAGCAGATCAATCGGCCTTCCACCGACCGCCAAATCCACTTCACCGGCAACCGCCAAGAGTGAATCACGCAGGGCTTCAAAATCGAGCCGCTGCCGATTCATCTTCCAAAGCAGTCGATTTTCCGGATCGACTGCACGGCTTGCCGCGTTGTCGTTGCTCGATTGCTGATAGGTCCCCGACAGCATCATCAGCTTGTGCAATTTCTTGATCGACCACCCCTCGGCCGTGAAGCGGTTGGCGAGATCATCGAGCAGTTCCGGGTGCGTGGGCAATTCACCGCGACGGCCAAAATCGCTCGGCGTGCGGACCAGGCCATTGCCAAAGTGATGACCCCACACACGATTGACGAGGACGCGGGCGGTGAGGGGGTTGGCGGGGCTGGCGATGTCGCGGGCGAGTTCGAGGCGGCCGCTACCTTGGGTGTAGAGGGGGCGGTTGGCGGGATCGGGGGAGAGAATTTCTAGGAAGCGGCGGGGGACGATGTCGCCTTTGTTCTGGGCTTCGCCGCGGATGAGGACGGGGAAGTCGCGGGGGTTGCGACCGTCGATGAGGACTTCGGCGCGGGCCGGTGCGCCGGCGTGGTTGGCTTCGAGGTCGCCAAGCTGGGCCTGCAGCACGACTTGCTGGCGGAGGAATTGCTTTCGTTTTTCAGGGTCGATCTCGCCGGTGCGGCGGGCGGCTTGGAATTCCTCGCGGAGGGCGGTTTCTTTGGCGGTGAACTCTGCGGACTTGGCGGCGTAGTCGCGGTAGTCGGGAGTGTCGGCGACGGGGAGGAGAGTGGGCAGGTCGGCTACGCGGGTGGGCTGGGTGCAGCTGGCGAAGATACCGTAGAGGGAATAGTAATCCTTGGTCGGAATGGGGTCGAATTTGTGGTCGTGACAGCGGGCGCAGGAGACGGTGAGGCCCAGGAAGGCTTTGGAGGTGACGTCGATGCGGTCGTTGATGACGTCGTTGGGATTGCCGTCGAACTGGTTGCCTAGGGTGAGGAAGCCCATGGCGGCGAGGATGCGGCGGTCGCCGGGGGATTTTTCCTCGGGGAGGGTTTTGCGGCGGAGGTTCTGGAGAACGAGCTGGTCGGCGGCGAGCTGCTCGGTGATGAAACTGGTGTAGGGTTTGTCGGTGTTGAAGGCGTCGATGACGTAGTCGCGGTAGGTCCAGGCACCGGCGTAGCGGGGATCGTCGCGGCGTTTGACCTGGCCTTTGGTGTCGGCGAAGCGGGCGAGGTCGAGCCAGGCGCGGGCGGAGTGTTCGCCGTAGTGGGGAGAGGCGAGGAGGCGGTTGACGACTTTGGCGTAGGCGTCGGGCGCGGGGTCGGAGAGGAAGGCTTGAATTTCGGCCTCGTTGGGCGGCAGGCCGGTGAGGTCGTAGGTGACGCGGCGCAGGAGCGTGCGGCGGTCGGCGGCGGCGCTGGGCTGCATGTCGGCGGCTTCGAGGTCGGCGAGGATGAAGTTGTCAACGGGCGTGCGGCACCATGCGGGGTGTTGGGTGGAGGGCACGGCAGGTTGGACGACGGGCTTGAAGGACCAGTGGTCTTTGGTCGGGGCGTAGATGTGGGCGGGCGTGGCGGTGCCGCGGGCGTCGGGGGAGGAGGCCACGGTCGCGGCGGTGCGGGGATCGGGCGCGCCGCGGCGGATCCATTCGGCGAAATCGTCGATGATGGCGTCGGAGAGTTTGCCGCCCTTGGGGGGCATGCGGAGGTCGGGGTTGCCGTAGCGTATGGCTTCGATGAGGAGGCTGTCGTCGGGCTTGCCGGGGACGATGGCGGCGCCGCTCTCGCCGCCGGCCAAGACGCCGGCGCGGGTGTCGAGGCGGAGGCCGGCTTTGAGTTTCTCGGCCTGTTCGCTGTGGCAGCGGTAACACTGGTCGGAGAGGACGGGGCGGATTTTGGTTTCGAAGAACGCGAGGTCGGCGGGAGAGAGGGGCGCGGGCGGCGGAGTCGGCTCGCTGGCGCTCGCCGCTACGAGGGAGGCGGAGGCGGCGAGGAAGAAAGTGGCGAACGCCAATGGGGTGGAGAGGCGCATGAGCGGTGGATCAGGCGAGGATGGGTTGGACGACCTGGCCGAAGTTGTCGGTGAGGCGGAAATCGCGGCCGTTGAAACGGTAGGTGAGCTTGGTGTGGTCGAAGCCGAGGCGGTTGAGGATGGTGGCGTGCAGGTCGTGGACGTGGACCTTGTCGGTGATGGAGGCGGCACCGAGCTCGTCGGTCGCGCCGTGGACCACGCCGCCCTTGATGCCGCCGCCGGCCATGACGGTGGAGAAGGCCTTGGCGTTGTGGTCGCGACCGGGGTTGTCGTAGCCGTTGCGATCTTTGGTGGGCTTGCGGCCGAATTCGCCGCCCCAGACGACGAGCGTGCTGTCGAGGAGGCCGCGTTGCTTGAGGTCACCGAGGAGGGCGGCGAGGGGCTGGTCGATTTCGGCGGCCTTGGCGGAGAGCTTGGTTTCCAAATCCTGATGGTGGTCCCAGCCGTCGTGCCAGACTTGGACGACGCGGACGCCGCGTTCGACGAGGCGGCGGGCGATGAGGAGTTGGCGGCCGGTGTTGGTGTCGCCGTAGGAAGTGCGGGTGGCTTCGTTTTCCTTGCGGATGTCGAAGGCGTCGGTGGCCTCGGTCTGCATGCGGAAGGCGGTCTCGTAGGACTGGAGGCGGGTCTCGAGGGCGGCTTCGCGCTGGACGTTATAGGAATGGAGGGTGTTGAGCTGGTTGACGAAATCGAGCTGGCGGCGCTGCTCCGACCGGGGGAGGTAGGAGTTGCGGATGTTCTGGATCATCTGGTCAACGGTGGTGGCCGAGGTGTTGACGCCGGAGCCTTGGAAAACGCCGGGGAGGAAGGCGGCCTGGTAGTTGGCTGCGCCGCCGACGGGGAGGCCGCCGGTGCGGAGCGAGATGAAGCCGGGAAGATTTTGGTTTACGGTGCCGAGGCCGTAGATGATCCAGGAGCCGAGGCTGGGTTTCGAGATGCGCAACGAGCCGGTGTTCATGAACACGGTGGCGACATCGTGCGCGGGGATGTCCGTCCACATCGAGCGGATGACGGCGAGGTCGTCGGCGTGCGCGGCGGTCTTGGCGAATACGTCGCTGATCTCGATGCCGGAGCGGCCGTATTTTTTGAAGGCGAAGGGCGAGCCCATCGCGACGCCACCGCCGGGGAGCGACTTGTTGTTGAGGGCGGTGAGGGCGGGCTTGGGATCCCAGGTATCGACGTGGGAAGGCGCACCTTGGGCGAAGATGTGGATGACCGCCTTGGCCTTGCCGGGGAAGTGGGGCGCGTGTGGGAGAAGGAGGTTACCACTGGCGCCGGAAGCGTTCGAGGAATCGGCAAAGGCGGACAGCGGGTCGATGACGGAAGCGAGGCTGAGGGCGCCGAGGCCCATGCCGACACGACTCAGGAACTGGCGACGGGTGAGGAAATAATCCTCGGGGTTTGTGGAGATGCCGCAACAGGGTTGGTTGTGGTTAGGGTGGTCGTTGGACATGGGCGGGTGGGGGTATGCCAAATTGTGACGCACGGATAGCGTCCCGGGTTTCAATGTGGGCGGCGCGGCGGGGTAAAAAGCCGATTAAAATCAGGCTGCCAGCGCGGGCATGGGGCAATCGAGGGCGGAAGCGAAGGCGCGCAGCAGCTCGACCTCGCTCACGCGCACGGCACCGTCCGCGGTGATGACGTGCGCGCCGGCGGTAAGGAGGCGCTGCTTGATGGGCAGCGAGCCTTGAGCGAGGCGGTCGAGCGCGGCGTCGAGACGCTCGAAGCTGCACTCGGCAGAGGAGAGCAGGGCGAGGCGGCCTTCGAGAAGGCGGAGCTGGTTGGCACCGGCGGCGAAGGCTTGGGCGGCGCCCGCCTCGTCGTCCGCCGCGGAACGGGCGAGGGCGGACAATACGAGCGCGAGTTCGCGTTCCAGTGCTTGAAAGGAATAGATTTCGTCGCCGGGCGCGTGCGGGGCTTTGCCGAGCGCGAGGTGGTGGGAGAGGACTTTTTGGAGGGCGAACTCGAAGGTGGTGACGCGACCGTCGGCGTGGACGAGTTCGTCGAGGGTATCGAGAAGGCGTGACAGGTCGGCGGCGGGGAGATCGTGAAGGGCGGGAAGCGAGAGCAACACGAGCGGCAGGCGGGCTTCGGGACGAAGGGTGCGCAAGGAGGGGTCGAGTGTGGCGACGTCGGCGGCGAGAAGCGCGCCGCCGTGTTGCGCGATCAAGGCTTGCTGGTGCGCGCGTGGTTCGGGAGCGGCATCAAGCAGCAGGCCGCAGATCAGCGCGCTTGCGGTGGCGGGAGTGCGCGTGGCTTCGCGGAGGACGGCGGGCGCGGCGTCGAGGAGCGTCTGGGCGTTGGCGACGTTGGCCGGAGTGAGCGTGCCGACCGACGTGATGATGGCGTGGGCGTTGCGAGAAGGGGCGGATTTCGGGGCGAGCGCGAAGCCGGCGAGCGGAGCCGATACGTCGTCGGTGGCTTGGGACCAGGATTCGCGGGCGACGTCCACCATTTCGGGCGGGTTGAAATACTGGCCGTCGAACGAAGGGTCGATGGCGCGGATGCGCTCGGGGAGCGGCGGGTGCGTGGCCCAGAGGCCGCCGAAGTGGGAGCGGAAACCCTGCGCGAAAAAGAAGTGGCCGATTTGCGCGCTCTTCGAGGACTGGAGGCTAGAGCCGAGGGCGTAGCCGCCGATTTTTTTGAGGGCGCCGGTGATGCCGCCGGGGTTGCGGGTGAACTGCACGGCGGAGGCGTCGGCGAGGAATTCCCGCTGGCGGGAGACGGCGGCCTGGATGAGGCGGCCGAAGAAATAGCCCGCGTAACCGATCACAAGAAGCGCGACGCCCGCGCCGAGGACCGCGATGACGGCGCCGCCGCTGTTTTTATTGTTGCCCGAGCGGACGCGGGTGTAGCGCAGGCTGTAGAGGATGCCGCGTCCGACCAGGCCGATCACGAGGATGCCGAAGACGAGGGCGGTGATGTGGAGGTTGAGGCGCATGTCTCCGTTGAGGATGTGGCTGAACTCGTGCGCGATGACGCCCTGCAATTCGTCGCGGGTGAGTTTTTGAAGCGTGCCGTCGGTCACGGCGACGACGGCGTCGCTCGTGGTGAGGCCGGCGGCGAAGGCGTTGATGCCCTCCTCGCCTGGCAGGACATAAACCGAGGGCATGGGTATGCCGGAGGCGATGGCCATTTCCTCGACGACATTGAGGAGCTGGCGTTCTTTCAGTTCGGTCGTGTGGGGATCGACGCGGCGGCCACCGACCATCTCGGCCACGGCGCGGCCGCCGTCACGGAGTTGCAGCCACTTGAAGAGCGAGGCGAGGCCGACGAGGATCAGCGTGCCGGACGTGACAACCGCGAGAACCTGCAAATCCCACCACGGTTGGCCGCGAGTCGTGTAGGACAGGCCGACGATCGCGGAGGCATAGCTGGCGGCGATGACGCCGAGCAGGGCGAGCGAGAACAGCAAGACGAGCCGGCTGGTGCGCTGTTTGGCGCGGGCCTGGGCCTCGAAGAAGTCCATGCGCTAGCTCGCCGACGGTGCGACGGGCGGGGCCACAGGCGGCACACGCAGCCGTTCGCGACGGGGGATGAAATAGTAGAGGGTCGCGCCGAGGATGTGCGTGAAAAGGATGATTAAAATCCAGGCCGTCTTGTCTCCCGATGGCAGGGGGGAGTTGGCGCAGTCCACGAGCATCCATACCCAGAAAATCCCGAGCAAGAGGCAGACGGCGGCGAAGCTGACGATCAGGGCAAGCATGGCGAAAAAAATACCGGCGCCACAGTTGGCGATTTGATCGATGTTCATGACGGTTTGCACGGGGCGAACCGGGCTCAATTAAACTGAACCTTCGGCGCGTTGCGCTCGGTGGGGTCTTCGATCTTGAAGAGTTCGGCGGCGAGGAAGCCGAACATGCCGGCGAAAACGACGTTGGGGAAGACCTCGCGGGTCGTGTTGTAGGTCATGACGCTGTCGTTGTATGCCTGACGGGCGAAGGAGACCTTGTTCTCGGTGGAGGTGAGTTCCTCGGTGAGCTGCATCATGTTCTGGTTGGCCTTGAGGTCGGGGTATTGCTCGGAGACGACCATGAGGCGGGAGAGCGCGCCGCCGAGCCCGGCTTCGGCGGAGAGGAGGCCCTTCATGGCGTTGGCGTCGGCGGGGTTGGCGGCGGCGGTCTGCGCGGCGGCGGCGGCGATGTTGCGGGCTTTGATGACGGCTTCGAGCGTGGAGCTTTCGTGCTTCATGTAGCCCTTGGCCGTCTCGACGAGGTTGGGGATGAGGTCGTAGCGGCGCTTGAGTTGCACGTCGATCTGGGCGAAGGCGTTTTTAAAACGGTTTCGCAGGGCGACGAGGGAGTTGTAGATGCCGGTGATCCAGAGGCCGAGGACGACCACGATGAGAAACAAAACGCCGAGGACGATGAGGAGTGGGATCATGTTGTAGCGGGGGAGTGTGTCTAGTGATTCTGGTCGGAGTGCCGTCCGGGGCGAGACGGAACTTGTTACAACGCGGTTGATTGTTTCCTGTCCGCACCGCATGGTTCCGGGACGCATGTCGTTCCGAACCCTGCTTGTTTTCTTGATGCTGGTTGGCGTGCCGGTGGCGCGCGCCGCCGAACCCCAGGCCGAGGCCGCGCCGTTTGTGTCGGCGGCGGACGCACCGGTCGCGCCAGGCGAAGGATTGCGGATGTTTGTGGCCGCGCGCCGCGCCATGGAGTTCGGTTTTCCCGGGATCGCCGCCGGACTTTATGGGCGTTTGCTGGAGGCTTCCCAGCCGGTGGGGGAAGACCGCAACGCGCTCGTGCTCGATCTCGTGTCGGCACTGCTGGACGATGGTCGCACGCCGGAAGCGGCGCAGGCGTTGCAGCGTTATTTTGGTCTGCCTAACGCCGCCTATCATGTGCGGGCGGGGTTGATCGCGGTGCGCAACCGGAAGCCCGATGCGGCGCGCGCGGAAATTTTATCGGTGCGCACGGACGATCTCGCGCCGGGGGACCGCGGCTGGTTTTATTTTTTGCAGGGACAGGTGGCTGATGCGGCCGGAGATTTTTCCAAGGCGCGCGATGCCTACCAGCAGGCTTCGGCGGCGGCGGTTTCGGGCTTTCAGCGCGCGCATTTCGTGCTGGCGCGGGAGAAGGCGCGGCTGAATCTGGGCGACGTAACCGAGGCACAGGTGACCGCCCTCCGCCAGAACGCGGATCGTTATCAGGGCCGCAACGTCGGCTACGCCTACGCCCGTCAATATGCGGTGGGGCTGGCCGCTCTCGGGCGGACCGACGAGGCGGTGAACTACCTGAATGTTCAACTGGGTTCTTTGCCGGCGGGAGAACGCGTGGCGGGGGACGATTTCCGCCTGCTGCTCGGGCTGGTGGATGGCGCGCGGAATCCGGCGGGCCGCAAGGCGCTCGAAGAATTGCTGGCAAGCGCGGCCGACCCGGATTTGCAGAGGGTGGCGTTGCTGCTTTTGGCCCGAAGCGCGGCCGAGGGCGGATCGCTTTTCGGTTTTCTGGCGACCTTGGAAAAACTGAGCGCGCTGACGCCGCCGCACCCGATTTTGGAAGATATCCTCCTGGCGCGCGCACAGCTGGCGCTGGCCGGAAAATCGCAGGACCAGCAGCACTATGTTCTGGCGGAGTCGGCCGCGAAGGAACTGCTGGCCAAATTTCCTGGTTCGCCGCTGAAGCCCGCCGCGCTTGGCGTGCTGGCGAGTTCCGCGTGGGAGCAGCTTCGCTATCGCACGGCGGCGGATCATGCGATGCAGGCCAAGGCGCTCCTGCCGGCGGGCGGTTTGCGGGCCTCGCTCGGAGTGTTGGTGGCCGAGGCGTATTTTCGAGCTGGGGATTTTCGCAGCGCGGCCGACGCCTATGCGGAGGCGCTCAAGGATATCCCCGAAGGCGTTCCTCCCGGTTTGTTGATGGCGCAGCGCGCGAGGTCGGAGATCGAGGGGAAGCGGTTCGACGAGGCGCAGGTGCTGCTGGACTCGTTTCAAGCGGATGCGCGGTTCGACATCGTCAACCGCTGGCAGTCCGAGTGGACGCTTGCGCGGGAATTGCAGGTGGCGGATCGCACCGCCGATGCGCTTGCGCGGGTGAACCGTTTGATGTCCTCGAACGGGCCGGCGGCGAATGTGTTGGCGCCGGACTTGCGCGTGCGGCTGGCGTGGTTGCAGGCGCGGCTCGCGCTGGATGCCGGCATGCCGGAAAAGACGTTGGAATTCGCGAAGGATCTCACGGCCAAACTCGACGGGCTGGACGCGAAGCTCCATGGCGAGGTGGAGGCGAGCACGCGCTTGTTGCAGGCCAAGGCGAACTTCCAGCTAGACCGGCCCGAGGCCGCCCTCGCGTTGCTCGAATCGTTGCGAAAGGATTTCGCGAAGACGGACGCCGCCGTGTATTCCTACATCGACGAGGCGGATTATTACGCCGGCAAGAACAACTTCGTCGATGCGCAGGCGAGGCTCATCAAGCTGGCGGACATGTTGAAGCAGCCCGATATGCTGGCCGACAAATCGAAGCAGCAAGACTACGCGACCTACGCGCTCTATCGCGCGGCCCTCTACGTGGAGCGCCGGGGCGAGGACAAGTATTACAAGGAGGCCTACACTATTCTGGAGGGCATCAACAAGGACTATCCGCAGAGCTCGCGGGTGTTTTCGTCGCGGCTCAAGCAGGGCGATCTCCTGCGGCGTTTGAACCAGTTCGGCCCGGCGCAGCAGGTGTATGAGTTTCTCGCCAATAACTACGCCCAATATCCCGGGCAGGTTCTATTCGCGGAGATGGCTCTGGCGGCCTGTCATCGCGCCCAGGTCGGACCGTCCGACGTCTCCCATTTTGAAAGCGCGGTCACAATATATGAGCGCATTCAGGAACTGCCGATCGCATCGGTGGACATGCGGGTGGAGGCGTCTTTCCAGTTGGGCGACCTTTATGCCACTCGCGGCAAATCCGACGATCTCGTGCGCGCCCGCGACGTCTGGTGGACGCTGGCGACCACCTTCCTGCTGGATGATGCGCAGGCGGCGCAACTCGGGGTGCAGGGCCGCTACTGGACGGCGCGAGCCCTTCTGCGACTCGGCGACCTTTACGCGCAGCAGCAAAAGCTCGAGGAGGCGCGCAACGCCTATGAGCTGATCCTTCGCAAGAATCTGCCTTTCGCCAAACTGGCCCGCGAGAGTTTCATCCGCGTTGGCGGAAAACCATGAGCGGATCGCGCGTTTTCAATTAGGCGTTTGCCCCGTCCTTCAAACCCCCTCTAAACCTTTTTGCATGTCTCCGTTTGATCTCAATCTTCTGGCCCGCGGCGGTCCCATGATGTGGGTGCTGGTGCTCATGGCCGTGATCGCGCTGGTGCTGTTCATCGAGCGCACGTTTTATCTGCACCGCGGGCAAATCCGGTCCACGGCGTTTATCGACGGCATCAAAAATATCCTGGCCAAGCGTCGGATCGTCGAGGCGCTGACGCTTTGCGAGGAAACCCCCGGTCCGGTCGCGGCGGTGGTCAAGGCCGCGTTGATTCACGCGCATGACGACGAGACGCGCATGCGCTACGCCGTGCAGGAAGCCGCTGTGGTCGAATTGCCCGCACTGGAGCGCAGGCTGGGTTCCATCGCGGCTATCGCGCAGGTTGCGCCGCTGGTCGGCCTGCTTGGAACGGTGATCGGGATGGCCACGACGTTTCACGCCTTCATGCAGGGCGGACAATATGCGACGGCGGCGGCGCTTTCGAAGGGGATGTGGGAAGCGTTGCTGGCCACGGCGGGAAGCCTGGTCGTCGCGATTCCCGCGCATCTGGCGTATCATTTTTTGCATGGCCGGGTGCGTTCGCTGGTGCGTGACATCGAGTGGGCGGGCAACGAGACCATGCGTTATCTGCTGATCGATTACCGCCGGATCGAGGCCGCGCCGGAAACGCCCGTGTCAACCGAGCCATGATTACACGCCCGCTTGATCTGGCGTCGCGGCTGCGACTACCGCCGCGCAACCTTGATTTTATTTTTTATGTGAACGCGTGTCTGATCGCGCTGATGTTCGTGCTGTTCGGATCGCGTTTCGTTTTGTCGCCGGGCCTGGGAGTGGATTTCAGGATCCCGACGGCGGATTCAGCTTTGATTGGCGCCGTGCCGACGGACGTGGTCATCGCGGTCAAGAGCGCAGACCTGGCTTTTGTCGAGGGCGCGAAAGTGGACTTGAACGGTCTCCGCCTCTGGCTGGTCGAGCGAGCGAAGGGGCATGCGGGCCTACGATTGCTGATCCAGGCGGATGCTTCTTTAAGCACGAAAGATTTGACTGATATTTGTGAAATGGCTCGGGTAGCTGGGTTTGCAGCGGTGCAGATTGCCGCCGAACGGGTTTCGCCCTCGCTGCCATCTGGCAAATGACGCATGAAAGTTAAGCAACGCTTCCCGTGGATTCAGGTAAGTGCGGTGGCGTCCGTCTTGGTGCTCGGGGTGGTGGCCTGGCTGCAAATCCCGGTTCCGGCGCCCGCACCCAAGGCAGATAAGCCCATGCCGGTGCTGGGGTTCGTGCGGCTTGATCCCGCCGCGCGCGCCGAGGTGATGGCGGAGCAGTTGGCGGCCTACGACCCCACACCGTTGTTCCTTCCCACGGCCATGAGCAGCGGCCAAAAGACATTGTTTTCGGAAGAGAAAACCAATGCGGATGGCCCCTTTGTCACTCTGCCGCCCCAGCTTGTTTTCAGCAAAGAAAAGGCGAACTTGGTGTTTAAGCCCGTTGTTGATGCGCCTTCAGGGCCGGTGCAGGGTCTGGCGCTCACGGATTTGCACGCATTCCCCCTAGCGATCGGCAGGAGTGACGAGGTGGGGGAAGCGCTCGTTAATCGGGCGGGGTATTTGGAAGCGGTAAAATCTGGGGATGGTCAGATCGTTTTAAGCCTGTCCCTGCCGGAAACGGCGAAAAGGCCGCAAGGCGACTGGCAACCCATGGAGTTGATCGGGGCGGTGTCTGGTTTTGGTTTGGTAGGGGGACTGCTGGTGACGGTGAGTTCCGGGTCGGATGCAGTGGACGATTATTTTAGCGCTCAACTGACCAAGGCGGTGAGGATCGGGGAGAGGTTGCCGTCGGGTTTTTACACCTTTCGGATAGGTCCCTAGATTTTCGTTGAAAAAGGCCAAAATTGCAGTTGACGGGCTAAAATCAGGGAGTCACGGTCACCGCTCCTTTTCTCGTTTTTTGACCTTTCCTAGTCACGCCCAGATAGCTCAGTTGGTAGAGCACGTCCTTGGTAAGGACGAGGTCGCCGGTTCGAATCCGGTTCTGGGCTCCAGGTCAACGTCGCGTGATTTCACGACGTAAAACTAAGCAATCACTCAGTCACATCTTCCTTCCTACAGTATAACAATCGTCAATAACCCACATGGCTAAAGGCACATTCGAACGCAACAAACCGCACGTCAACGTTGGCACCATCGGCCACGTCGACCACGGTAAAACCACCACGACGACCGCGATCCTCGCCGTTCAGGCGCGCAAGGGCCTCGCCGAGGTCAAGACCTACGCAGACATCGCCAAGGGCGGCACCGTCCGCGATGCTTCCAAGATCGTCACGATCTCGGTCGCCCACGTCGAATACCAGACGGAAAAGCGCCACTACGCCCACGTCGATTGCCCCGGCCACGCCGACTTCGTCAAGAACATGATCACGGGTGCCGCCCAGATGGACGGTGCGATCCTCGTAGTCTCCGCTGCTGACGGCCCGATGCCTCAGACCCGCGAGCACATCCTCCTTGCCCGCCAGGTGGGCGTTCCGAAGATTGTTGTCTGGCTCAACAAGGTTGACCTCATCGACGACGCCGAGCTCCTCGAACTCGTCGAGATGGAAATCCGCGAGCTCCTCACCAAATACAAGTTCGATGGCGACACCGCCACGATCGTCCGTGGTTCCGCCACCGCCGCTCTCGACAACAAGCCCGAAGGTAACGCCGCGATCACCGCCCTAATGGACGCGATCGACGCCGACATCCCTGAGCCCGCTCGCGAGATGGACAAGCCTTTCCTGATGTCTGTTGAAGACGTCTTCTCGATCACGGGTCGCGGCACCGTCGCTACCGGTCGTATCGAGCGCGGCATTGTTAAGGTCAACGACACCATTGAGATCGTCGGCCTCAAGGACACAGTCACCTCCGTCGTCACCGGCATAGAAATGTTCCGCAAGCTCCTCGACTCCGGTCAGGCTGGCGACAACGTCGGTATCCTCCTCCGCGGCATTGACAAGGAAGCCATCGAGCGCGGTCAAGTGCTCGCCGCTCCCAAGTCCATCACCCCGCACAAGAAGGCGAATGCCGAGATCTACGTCCTTTCCAAGGAAGAGGGCGGCCGCCACACTCCATTCTTCAACGGCTACCGTCCCCAGTTCTACTTCCGCACGACGGACGTAACCGGTATCGTCAACCTGCCCAAGGGCGTCGAGATGATCATGCCCGGTGACAACATCGCCGTTGAGATCGACTTGATCGTTCCCATCGCCATGGAGAAGCTTCAGCGCTTCGCCATCCGCGAAGGCGGCCGCACCATCGGTGCCGGTCGTATCACCGAGATCCTCGAATAATATAGCCCTCATAACTGTTTGGACACGTCGCCGAGGCCCCTTTAACGGGCCTCGGCTGCGTCGTCTAAAAACCCACACTTACAGGCGCGTAGCTCAATTGGTAGAGTAGCGGTCTCCAAAACCGTTGGTTGGGGGTTCGATTCCCTCCGCGCCTGCCACGTTTCCGATGAAAAACCCGTTCCGCAGCACACGTATATTCTTTGTCGAGATGGTCGATGAGCTTAAAAAAGCTACTTGGCCTACTCGCAGGGAATTGTTCGACTCCACGATCGTGGTCATCGTGGCTGCGATCATCCTGGGTGTGTTCACCAGCATCACCGACTTCTCGCTCTATCAAGTCGTCGATCTGTTCACCTCTTGGGTCAGCTAACCCCCGCTTTTGACGCTCATGTCCACTCAAACGACCACGCCCGCCGGCGTCCAATGGTTCGCCCTCCATACCCTCTCGGGCCAGGAGAACAAGGTGAAGGCCTATATTGAGAAATTCAAAACCGTGGAAGAACTCGACGACTTCGTCTTCGAGGTCCTGCTGCCCACGGAAGTCGTTTCCGAGGTCAAGAACGGCAAGAAGAGCACGAAGACCCGCAAGCTTTATCCTGGTTACGTGTTCATTCAGATGCGCCTCTTTGAAGAGGGACACCTGATCAACAAACCGTGGTATTTTGTGAAGGAAGTCGCCGGCGTCATCGGCTTTGTCGGCGGCGAAAAGCCCGCCGCCCTGCGTCAGGCCGAAGTTGACGAGATCAAAGCCCGCATCGAGGAAGCCAACGGTAAGGAAGTGCCGAAGATTTCCTACGAAGTCGGCGAAGAAGTCAAAATCACCGACGGAGCCTTTGCCAACCTCACCGGCCGCATCGACGAGATCGATCCCGCCCGCGGCAAGCTCAAGATTTCCGTCTCCATTTTCGGCCGTTTCACTCCGGTCGAGCTCGAATACTGGCAGGTGCAGCGCCTCACCGAGTGACGCGACGCCCTCTCTAAACCTACAGTCGTTCGAATCTAAAACCAAACACCCGCTCCTTTACTCACATGGCCAAGAAGATCCAAGGTTACATCCGCCTCCAACTGCCCGCCGGTGCCGCTAATCCCGCGCCTCCCGTCGGTCCCGCCCTCGGCGCCCAAGGCGTCAACATCATGGCATTCTGCAAAGAATTCAATGCCAAGACCAAGGACCAGAACGGCATGATCCTGCCGGTCGTCATCACGGTTTTCTCCGATAAGAGCTTCACCTTCATCCTCAAGTCGCCTCCCGCGTCTGTGCTCCTGAAGAAAGCCGCCAACATCGCTTCCGGTTCCGCCAAGCCCAATCAGGACAAGGTCGGCAAGGTCACCACCAAGCAGCTCGCCGAAATCTGGAAGCTCAAGAAGGCCGACATGAACGCCAAGGACGAAGCCGCTGGCATCAAGATCATCGCCGGCACCGCCCGCAACATGGGCATCGAAGTCGTCGATTAATTTCCCGTCACATCAACCAACTCACCGCGGGAGTCCTTCCAAGGACGTTCGCACCGCAAGGAGTCACCAATGCCCGTAAAACAAAGCAAACGCTACCGCAGCGCCGTCACCGTCGCTGATCTCACGAAAGGTTATCCTCTGGCTGAAGCCGTGGATCTCCTTTCCAAATTCCCGAAGGCGAAGTTCGACGAGACCGTCGAGCTTTCCATCCGCCTCGGCGTTGACGCCTCGCAAGGCGACCAGATGGTGCGCGGCACCACCCCGCTGCCCAACGGCACCGGCAAAAAGGTCCGCGTGATCGTTTTCACCGATTCCCCTGAGGTCGCCCTCAAGGCCGGTGCCGACGAAGCCGGCCTCACCGAACTCATGAAGAAAGTCAGCGAAGGCTGGCTCGACTTCGACGTCGCCATCGCGACCACCGAAGCTATGAAATCCGTCCGCACGCTCGCCCGCGTCCTCGGTCCCAAGGGCCTTATGCCCAACCCGAAGTCTGGCACCGTGACTGACGACATTCCCGCCGGCATCAAGGCCGTCAAGGCCGGCCGCGTGGAGTTCAAGATGGACAAGGCCGCCAACATCGGTGTTGGCATCGGCAAGCGTTCCTTCACGTCCGCCCAGATCCTCGAGAACGCCCAGGCGCTCCTCGAAGCCATCAGCAAGGCCAAGCCTTCCGCTTTCAAGGGCAATTACATTAAGACCATCGCCATTTCATCCTCGATGAGCCCCGGCGTCCGTGTCGCCTCCACCGAGTTCAGCAAATTCTAATCGGAACCATACCATGAGAGCCGAAAAACAATACCTGATTAGCGAAGTCGAGACGCACCTCAAGAAGTCCGATTACGTCATCCTCGCCAACTTCACCAAGGTGACCGTCTCCGACGTCGCCGATCTCCGCGCCAAGCTGGCCGTTGAGAACGCCGAGTTCCATGTCGTGAAGAACAGCTCCCTCCGTGTGGCCGCCAAGGCCCTCGGCCTGCCCGAGTTCGACACTGCCTCGCTGGCTGGCCCCACGGCCATCCTCGTCGGCGGCAAGAACCCGGCCGGCGTTGCGAAGATCCTCAAGAAATTCTTCGACGACAAGCAGAAGCTCGAAGTCAAAGTCGGCGTTCTCTCGAAGAAGGTTTTCTCCGCCAAGGATCTCGCGATCATGGCCGAGCTGCCCTCCTTCGACGTGCTGCGCTCGCAGTTCCTCAGCTTGCTCACCAGCAACGCCGGTGCCTTCGTGCGTCTCCTCGACGCCAAGGTCAAAAAAGAGCAGCCCGCCGCCTAACCCAACCAACCACAACCCAATTTTGAGGATGCGGCGGCTTCAACTGCCGCATCCGAAAAGCAAAAAATCCAAAGAGTCCGGCTAGGGGATACGTCCCTTAAACGTGTTTCATTGTTCGAAACCGCTAGTCACCTCAGGAAATCAATACCATGAGCAACATCACCAAAGACCAAGTTATCGAATGGCTGTCCGCCCAGACGATCCTCGACCTCGCCGCCCTCGTTAAAGACCTCGAAGGCAAGTGGGGCGTTTCCGCCGCCGTTGCCGTCGCCGCTGGCCCTGCCGCTGGCGCAGTCGCCGCTGTCGCCGAGGAAAAGACCGAGTTCAACGTCGTCCTCGTTGAGGCCGGCGCGAACAAGATCGGCGTCATCAAGGAAGTCCGCGCCATCACTGGCCTGGGCCTCAAGGAAGCCAAGGATCTCGTCGAAGGCGCTCCGAAGCCCGTCAAGGAAGGTGCTTCCAAGGCCGACGCCGAAGACATCAAGAAGAAGCTCGAGGCCGCTGGCGCCAAGGTCGAACTCAAGTAACCACTTGGCGTTCAACCACGCATATCTTCTTTCAGATTCTGGACAGGCCGTGCTTTTGCGCGGCCTGTCCTTTGCCTTTTTCCGTTCCGTTCTTTAGTATCGTTTTCGCCGCTGCCCTTTCCGGGTGGCGTGCCTCAGATTTTACGCGCTTCACCGCGCGCCCCTTTCGCTTCTCCTCTCCACCTAACCGGGAAATTCCATGGCCGTTCGCAATCAATCCGACCGCATCAACTTCGGCAAACTTCGTGAAGTCATTCAGCCGCCGAATCTGATCGAGATTCAGATCACCTCGTATCTCGATTTCCTGCAAAAGGGCATCCCCGAGAAGCAGCGCAAGCCCCAGGGTCTTGAGGCCGTCTTCCGCGAGGTGTTCCCCATCGAGTCCTACGACGCGCGTCTCGTGTTGGAATACGTTTCCTACACCCTCGGCGAGCCCAAGAGCTCCGAGATCGAGTGCATCCGCGAAGGCATCACCTATTCGGTGCCCCTCTACGTGAAGCTCCGTCTCCGCGAGGAAGACTTCATCAAAGACGAGGAGATTTACATGGGTGAGATCCCCATGGTGACCGAGCGCGGCTCCTTCATCATCAATGGTGCGGAGCGCGTCGTCGTCTCCCAGCTCCATCGTTCGCCCGGTATCGCCTTCGAGGTGACGCCCCACGCCAACGGCAAGCCCCTCCACTCTTTCCGTGTCATTCCCGACCGCGGCACCTGGCTTGAGGTTCAGTTCGACAACAACGACCTCCTTTACGTCTATCTCGACCGTCGTCGCCGTCGCCGCAAGTTCCTCATCACGACGCTGCTCCGCTCCATCGGCTACAGCTCCGACATCGACATCCTGAATCTCTTCTACGAGATCAAGGATCTCAAGGTCTCCAAAGCCCTCGATCTCGAAAACGTGTCCACGCTCGTGCTCGTCGAGGATGCCATCGACGCCCAGAAGGGTGTCGTTCTCGCCCGCGCCTTCGAGCCGCTCACGAAGCAGATCGTGCGCACCTTCGAGAAGCACGGCATCACCTCGATCCGCGTGATCGACACGTCGTCCGACGAAGGCGCCATCATACGCGCCCTCAAGAAGGATCCGACCCGCAACGAAGAGGAAGCTCTCAAGGAGATCTACAAGCGTCTTCGCCCGGGCGAGCCGCCCACCACCGCCAACGCCAAGGCGCTCCTCAAGCGTCTGTTCTTCGATCCGAAGCGCTACGACCTCGGTCGCGTCGGTCGCTACAAGATCAACCAGAAGCTCGGCCTCAAGGTTGAGCTCGATCAGCGCATCCTCGAGTCCGGTGACATCACTGCCGCCACCAAGTATCTCGTCCGCCTCAAGCGTGGCGAGGGCGTCGTTGACGACATCGACCATCTCGGTTCCCGCCGCGTCCGCACCGTCGGCGAGCTCCTCGCCAACCAGTGCCGCGTCGGTCTCTCCCGCACGGAGCGTCTCGTTCGCGAGCGCATGACCATGTATGACCAGTCCGTCGATTCGATCACGCCCCAGAAGCTGATCAACCCGAAGGCGCTCACGACGGTCATCCGCGATTTCTTCGCCCGTTCGCAGCTTTCGCAGTTCATGGACCAGATCAACCCCCTCGCCGAGGTCACGCACAAGCGTCGTCTCTCCGCGCTCGGGCCGGGCGGTCTCAACCGTGAGCGTGCCGGCTTCGAAGTGCGTGACGTTCACCCGTCCCACTACGGCCGCATCTGTCCGATCGAGACGCCCGAAGGTCCGAACATCGGTCTGATCAACTCCCTCTCGACCTACGCCCGCGTCAACGAGTTTGGTTTCATCGAGACGCCCTACCGCCAGGTCAAGGACGGCAAGGTTACCGATAAGATCGACTACCTCACCGCCGACCAGGAAGAGGCCAAGATCATCGCGCAGGCCAACTCCGAACTCGACGACAAGAACCACTTCGTGGGCAAGGTCACCGTCCGTCAGGACGGCGAGTTCCTCGAGGTCGCCGCCGGCGAAGTCCATTACATGGACGTCTCGCCCAAGCAGGTCATCTCGATCGCGGCCGGCATGATTCCGTTCCTTGAGCACGACGACGCCAATCGCGCGCTGATGGGAGCCAACATGCAACGCCAAGGCGTGCCTCTCCTTCAGGCCGAGTCGCCATATGTCGGCACTGGTATTGAAGAACGCGTCGCCCGCGACTCCAAGATCGTTGTCGTCGCCGAAGAATCCGGCATCGTCGCCTACGTTGATGCGAAGAGCATCGTCGTCACCAAGGACGGCGAACTCCCCCGTAACTTCGACAAGAGCCCGAAGAGCGACCCGAAGAACGGCGTCGTTGTGTATGAACTCCGCAAGTTCATGCGCTCGAATGCCGGCACCTGCTTCAACCAAAAGCCCATCGTGGACAAGGGCCAGAAGATCAAGGTCGGCGACATCATCGCCGACGGTCCTTCTACCCAAAAGGGCGAAATGGCCCTCGGTCGCAACGTGCTCGTCGCGTTCATGCCTTGGAATGGCTACAACTTCGAAGACGCTATCCTCATCTCCGAAAAGGTGCTGAAGGAAGACATCTTCACCTCGATCCACATCCAGGAGTTCGAGGTTACCGCGCGCGATACCAAGCTCGGGCCGGAGGAAATCACCCGTGATATTCCGAACGTCGGTGAAGAGGCTCTCAAGAACCTCGACCACAACGGTGTCATCCGCATCGGTGCCGAAGTGAAACCCGGCGACATCCTCGTCGGCAAAATCACGCCTAAGTCCGAAACCGAACTCGCTCCCGAGGAAAAGCTCCTTCGCGCGATCTTCGGTGAGAAGGCCGCCGATGTTAAGGACACCTCGCTCGTGGTGCCATCCGGCGTCGCCGGCATCATCATGGACGTCAAGGTCTCCAGCCGCGTTGATTTTGAGAAGGAGAAGCTTTCTCCCGGTGATCGCCGCCGCCAGGCCAAGCAGATCCAGGAAGACTACAAGACCCAGATGGACAAGCTGCGCGAAGGTCTGACCGAGGCGCTCTCCAACATCCTCCTTGGCGAGAAGATCCCGCTCGACGTCATCAACGGCGAGACGAATGAGATCATCATCCCCGCCAACCGTAAGATTACCAAGACCCTCCTCCGCAAGCTCGCCGCCGTCTCCAAGCATGTCGAGATCGACCCGTCCCCGGTTCGTATCAAGATCATGGAGATCATCGGTTCCTACCAGTCGAAGTTCGACGAGCTTGAAACCGACCGCGAGCGCAAGATCTCCAGCATCGAGGCCGGCGAAGACAACGGCAACGGCGCGATCAAGCAGGTCAAAGTTTACATCGCCACCAAGCACAAGCTTGAGGTCGGCGACAAGATGGCCGGTCGCCACGGTAACAAGGGTGTGGTCGCCAAGATCGTTCCCCAGGAAGATATGCCTTTCCTCCCGGACGGCACGCCTGTCGAAATCTGCTTGAACCCCCTCGGCGTGCCTTCGCGCATGAACGTCGGCCAGGTTCTCGAGACGCACTTGGGTTGGGCTTGTTCCAAGCTCGGCATCAAGGTCGCCACGCCTGTTTTCGACGGTATCCCCGAGAAGAAGGTCCGCGAATACCTCAAGGACGCCGGTCTGCCCACCACGGGCAAGAGCGTGCTCTTCGACGGTCGCACCGGCGAGAAGATCGATCAGCAGGTCGTGGTCGGCTACATCTACATGATGAAGCTGAACCATCTTGTTTCGCACAAGATCCACGCCCGCGCGGTCGGTCCTTACTCCCTCGTCACGCAGCAGCCGTTGGGCGGCAAAGCCCAATACGGCGGCCAGCGCTTCGGCGAAATGGAAGTGTGGGCGCTCGAAGCTTACGGCGCGGCGCACACCCTCCAGGAGTTGCTCACCGTCAAGTCCGACGACGTGCAGGGCCGCACCAAGATCTACGAGTCGCTCGTCAAGGGCGACAACACGCTGGTCGCCGGCACGCCGGAGTCCTTCAACGTGTTGATCAAGGAAATCCAGTCCCTCGGCTTGGACATCAAGCTCAACAAACGCGACGCGCTCGGCGGTCTTACCGCCTAAGCGAAGTCTTCTTATCCTTTAACGAATAAATCAGGGAATTAACTCAATGAGCATCCAACCCAACGAAGTTGCCGCCGGCGCCCGCGAAGAAACTCGCGCTGCGCTTGGTCTGGAAGAGAGTCCGTTTGACTGCGTTTCCATCACCGTCGCATCGCCCGAAACCATCCGTGCATGGTCCAAGGGCGAGGTGAAGAACCCCGAGACGATCAACTACCGCACCTTCAAGCCCGAGCCGGGCGGTCTCTTCTGCCAGAAGATTTTCGGACCGGTGCGCGACTACGAGTGCGCCTGCGGAAAATACAAGCGCATCAAATACAAGGACGTCGTCTGCGATCGCTGCGGCGTCGAGGTCACCATCTCCCGCGTCCGTCGCGAGCGCATGGGCCATATCGAGCTGGCTGTTCCCGTTTCCCACATCTGGTTCCTCAAGAGCATGCCGAGTCGCCTCGGTCTTCTCCTCGACATGACCGCCCGCTCCCTCGAGCGCGTCATCTACTACGAGAACTACATGGTCGTCGATGCCGGCAAGACCCCGCTCGAACTCAAGCAGCTTCTCACCGATACCGAATATCGTCAGGCCCTCGACGAATACGGTGACGACTCCTTCGTCGCCAAGATGGGCGCCGAGGCCGTCCGTGACTGCCTCGCCAAGACCGACATGGAAGCGACCGTCGCCGAGCTCCAGGAGCAGATGCGCGCCACCAAGTCCAAGCAGATCAAAAAGAAGCTCTCGAAGCGTCTCAAGGTCATCCAGGGCTTCATCCACTCCAACTCCCGTCCCGAGTGGATGGTGCTGGAAGTGCTGCCCGTGATCCCGCCCGATCTGCGTCCTCTCGTTCCCCTCGAAGGCGGCCGTTTCGCCACCTCCGATCTCAACGATCTCTACCGCCGCGTCATCAACCGCAATAATCGTCTGCGGAATCTGATGCAGCTCAAGACGCCCGACGTTATCATCCATAACGAAAAGCGCATGTTGCAGGAAGCCGTTGACGCGTTGTTCGACAACGGTCGCCACGGCCGCCCTGTCACCGGCGCCGGCAACCGCCCCTTGAAG
>JANXRL010000046.1 GCA_025352985.1 Verrucomicrobiota bacterium | reverse complement strand
CGGCCAGACATACGCCGGCGGCCAAAAAATTGACAAGGCGACCGTGCGCTTCGCCGCCTCCCCCGGCAGCGTTGCCGGGGGCATCTTTGGCCTGCGTATCATGAATAAGTAACCATGGGCGGCATGCGGGAGCCGCAGGGTGTTCACACGCACATCATCGCCCATAAAAACCGGCTCCTACCTTCCCGATCATCGTATTTCCTCCGTGACCTCGGTGGCGGACCGCTGTGTCCTCTGTATCCCAATCGCCCTCCGCCCATGCCCGACTCCACTCTCCTCAACCGCGCCACGCTCATCATCGACCAGGTCACCGCCGAGAAACCGGCCGACTACGTCCTGCGCGGGGAACTCGGCGCCGCCAAATACCTCGATCCCGAGGAAAAACGTGACATCAGCCGCGCGGTCTTCGCCTACTACCGCTGGTTCGGCTGGCTCGACACCAAGGCAGCCACCCAAGCCCGCGTCGCCTCCGCCCTCGACTTCCAACGCAAGTTCGACGCCGACCCCGCCTCCTTCAAACCCGAAGCCCTCGCCGTCCGCGCCGTCCCCGCCTGGGTCGCCTCCGAGATCGACCTCTCGCCCGCCTACCTGCGCCACCTCCAGCACGAGCCCACGCTCTGGATTCGCGTCCAAAAAGAATTCGCCGCAGCCCTTCCCCGTTCCCTCGGCAACTGCACCGCGCCCACCACTCCGCTCATCCCCGAGGCCCTGCGCCCCACCGCCCTCGCCTACTCCGGCAAAACCGATCTCTACAAAACCTCCGAGTTTCAAAAAGGCGTTTTCGAAATCCAAGATCTCGCCTCCCAACTCGTCGGCCACGCCGCCGCCCCCAAGCCCGGCGAAACCTGGTGGGACGCCTGCGCCGGCCAAGGTGGCAAAACGCTCCATCTCGCCGAGCTAATGGAAAACAAGGGCCTCATCTGGGCCACCGATCGCAACACCGGCCGCCTCGCCGCCCTCCGCAAACGCGCCGCCCGCGCCCAGGTTTTCAACTACCGCGCCAACACCTGGAACGGCGGCCCCTTCCTGCCCACCAAGACCAAGTTCGACGGCATCCTCATCGACGCCCCATGCAGCGGCGTCGGCACCTGGCAGCGCAACCCCCACGCCCGCTGGACGACTACGACCAACGACGTCAAGGAACTCGCCGAAATCCAGCTCCAGCTCCTCAACCACGCCGCCGGCGCGCTTAAATCCGGCGGACGCCTCCTCTACGCCGTCTGCACGCTCACCAAAAGCGAGACCACCGCCATCGCCGACGCCTTCACCGCCGCGCACCCCGAGTTTGAGCCGTCCCCGGTCTTTAGCTCTCAGCTCTCAGCTCTTAGCTCTCAGCTTTTTATCCAGCCCCACGAGTTCAACTCCAACGGCATGTTCATCGCCACCTGGAAAAAACGCTGACCGCGATCTCTGCCGTTTTACGGCTTCACTTCCTGCTTCGAGCCTTCTTCCACCGACAGCTTCAGCTGCCCGATAAAAAGTTCCATCAGCCGGTCCGCCTGCGCCTCGCTCAACATCCGAGGATCGTAGTTGAGGTCGAACATCAGGCGCCCGGCATAAACATAGGCGTCCAACGCCGCGCACGCGCCTTTTTGAAAAGGCGTGACCGCCTTGAAATCCTCCATCACCGCCCCCGGCACCTCTTGCTGCCGCGCACGATTTTGCAGCGCATTCCCCGCAAACAACTGGCCGAGGTTGGACAAAATCGCCGTGCCATGCGGCTCCGTGCGGCGTGCATAACGACGGATACCGCCGGGCATCAGACGGCACATCCGGAGCAGCATGAGAAACGTGTAACCCAGGTTCCGATTCTTGACCCAAGCCATGTCCGCCAGCGTCACCTTCAAAAGTCGCTGGCGGTCCCCCAGCGTTTTCGGCGACCGGTTGAGGCTGATCGCACTGAGCACATTGACCGCCGGCAGAAAACGATCCGCCGGCCGGCGCAAGGAAACCGGAACCACCAGACGCACCCAGTCCTCCGGACCGCCTAGTCCCTGCTCCTTGCGCCACAACCCAAGCGCCGCATGAAAATCCCGAAGGAAAAAATCGTTCGTCATCGCTCCCTGCTTTTTGGCGGCGACCCCAATTTGCCGGCGCTCTTCGGCGGAAAACCTTCGGCTGATCATCACCGGCGCCTGCATTGGAGGAAGATCATATCTCATCGCGTTCGGAGTAAGCGGGACCGCTTTTTGTTGATGTAATCTCCAGCACGCCAGCAGGCCGATCATTTGACTGGGGATCAGCTTCACCTTGTCGCGCCACGTCAGCCCGAAGTCATTGCGCTGCGGCAAAAGGCCGGCATCCAACTTGGTAAACGTCACCGCAGCCCCCTTCATTTGCGCATAGGCGATCAACAGATCCTCAAAGATCATGGTCATGCCCACTGAATCACAAAGCGCGTGATGCAACTGCCAAAACAACGACGTGGCCTCGGGCTTTCCGTCGCCTCCAAGATGTTCCATCGCGATGATCCTCAACGCTGGCTCCCTTTGCAAATCGAGCGTGTATGGCTGCGGCCATTTTCCCGTGCACGGCCCGGTTTCCCATTCAATCACTGGATACCAATCAAGCATCCTCTCCCACACCCAGCGGCCCCGCCGCCGCCGCACCACACTCCTCATCATCGGGTGCCGATCCACCATGATCCGAACCGCCTCTTGCAACGCCGCGTGCTCAAACGTCCCTCGAAACTGCCCCGCCATAAACATCCAGGCCGGACACGGCGGCTGATCGGCGTGCAACATGTATTCCTCGAACAAAGAAAGCGGCAGCCGTTTCATCAGTCACCCGACCTCACCAGCGACCCGCACCGACTGAAAGCAAAAAGGATGTTGTCTTGCCAAAGTCGCAGACCGCAAATTCGGCGCTCCCTTCCCGTGAATCCCTAAATCCATGTTGTCTTCCCTGAAACACGCCTGGGGCAACCTGCGTCTCCTCATGAGCGCGCGCGACAACGTGCTCGAAGCGTGGACACCGAAAGACTTCGTCCGCGAGATCGTCCCCGTGGGCTGTCTCGGACGATGGATGTTTGTCATCAACGCCCCCGCCGGCGTGCAACAGGTCATGGTCACCAACGGCAAAAACTACCCCAAGAGCCCCATCAGCCGCCAGACCCTCAAACCCCTTCTCGGCAACGGCCTCTTCGTCAGCGAAGGCGAGCTCTGGCAGCGTCAGCGCAAGATCAGCTCTCCCGTGGGCCACGCCAATCGGCTCTCCGCCTACGCCGACGTCGTCATCCGGGAGGGTCAGGCCATGCTGGCGGATTGGCAGCGGCGCGAACCCGGCTCCGAGTTGGACGTCTCCGAGGCCTTCACCGTTCTCACGGCAAACGTGATCTGCCAGCTCATGTTCAGCTACAGGCTGGGCGAAAAGGTCCATGTGCTCGGCGAAGCCTTCCAAGAATACTCGGCCACCCACGGGCGCATGCACCTCGCCGAGCTGCTCGGCCTGCCCGACTGGCTCCCCCGCCCCGGTATGTTGAAAGGCCGCCGCGCCGTCAAAAAATTCGACCGCGTCATCCACGACATCATCGCCGCCAGCCGCGATGCCAACGGCGACATCCCCGACAACCTCATCCAGATGCTCGTCGCCTACCGCGACGAAAACGGCTGGCCCATGCCACCCTCGCTCATCCGCGACGAGGTCGCCTCCATTTTCCTCGCCGGCCACGAGACCACCGCGCTCACCGTGAGTTGGGCATTTTACCTTTTAGAACTCCACCCCGACGTCGAGCAACGCCTCCACACCGAACTCGACCGCGTCCTCTGCGGACGCCCACCCGCTTTCGCCGACATGTCCGCCCTCGTCTTCACCCGTGCGATCATCGACGAAACCCTGCGCCTCTATCCGCCCGTCCACGTTTTCTCCAAGCAGGCCGTCGCCGCCGACGAAATCTGCGGGCAAAAAATCCCCGCCGGCTCCTACATCACGATCAGCTCCTGGGTTCTGCACCGCCACAAGCTCCTCTGGGAAGACCCCGACGCCTTCAAACCCGACCGCTTCCTGCCGGAGAACAGCGACAAGATCATCCCCTTTTCCTACATCCCGTTTGGCGCGGGCTCGCGCGTTTGCCTCGGCAAGCATCTCGGCCTGCTTGAATCCGTCCTGCTGCTCGCGATGACCGCGCAATCCTTCCGTCTGCGCGTGCGCGAAGGCTTCGTCGTGAAACCCGTCGGCCGCATGACCCTGCGCCCCCAAGGCGGCCTGCCCATGCGCATCACCCCGCGCCAGCCCCCTGCAACGTGAACGGAAAAATCACCGCCGCCACCGTTCGCGCCGACTTCAACGACCCGCTCGCGGTCGTCCACTACGCCCATGCTGCGCACACCCTCGGTCTCTGGGAATCCGAGCGCCTGCTCATCGACTGCTTCTTTCCCGACAAGACCGCCCGCCTCCTAGAAGCCGGCTGCGGCGCGGGCCGCGTGACCCTCGGCCTCTGGGAACTCGGCTACCGCCACCTCACCGCCTTCGACTTCGCCGAGGATCTGGTCGATCAGGCCGTCAGCCTCTTCGCCGAGCGCGCCGTCCCCATCGCCGTCCACCACGCCGACGCCACCCATCCGCTTTGTCACTTAATAAGTGACAATTATTTTGACGGCGTGCTCTTCATGTTCAACGGCCTCATGCAGATTCCCGTCCGCGACAACCGCCGCGCCGCCCTCTGCGAACTCGCCGCCGTCGTCGTCCCCGGCGCTCCCTTCCTCTTCACGACGCACGACCGCGACCACTCCCGCGCCGAAAAAGTCGCCTGGCGCCTCGAAGCCCTCCGCTGGGCCAACGGCACGCAGGACCCGCGCCTACTCGAATACGGCGACCGTTACTTTGAGGACGACGTCGGCAGCCGCACATTCATGCACCTGCCCGACCGCGCGGAAATCCTCGAAGACCTCGCCGCCACCGGCTGGCTGCACGAGCACGACGTGATGCGCCGCGACGTCGCCAAGGAGTCGCGCCAAGTCGAAGACTTCTCCGACGAATGCCGCTTCTGGGTCGCCCGCCGCGCCTGATTGCCCCGGCAAGACCCTGTAGGCCCAACCGGCGCGGCCTAACGCCTTTCCCAAGTCTTCAATCGCAAGCCGGGCATACATGAACACGCGAAAAACACCCGGCTCCCAGCAGCTACCGCGCAAATGTCGCTAGGGCGTCAACCGAGCGGGAGCGAGCGGCGGGCGTGGGGTCGGCAAACCATTCGTCGAGCCAGTGGTGCATGAAAGCGTGGAGGGTGTCGCGGCCACGGTTGCCGGGTGCGCGCAGGCGGCGGCGGAAGACGGGGGAATGGACGTAGTGAACCTTGGCGCGGCGGGCGAGTTGCCGGGCGAGGGAGTCGGGCAAGGGGCGGTCGAGCTGGGCGGAGCGGCTTTCGAGCACGGCGCGGGCGGCGGCGAGGGCGACAAGCGGCGTGTCGCGTTCGAGATCGGGATGTTTTTTGGCGCGGGTGACGGGCATGGTGGCGAAAATTGCCTCAGCCGACTTACAATTTAGCAAACTGAAGCACCGCCTCGGACTGCGTCTCGGTGATTACGGGGATGTCGTCTGCGGCGTAGTCTTTGAGCACGCGCCGGTAAGCCTCGCCACTTGGTGAGTCCAAAACGGCAGGGGGGCGCAGCACGAACAGCATACGCGCAGGTTCTGTGTGAAATTCACGCAAACGACGGATACCGGCCAGCCAGCTATCGGCATGCTGGATGACATCTGTGGGCTCCTTCTTGTCGAGGTCCAGTGCTCGGATGGCGCGATCTGGTGACTTGCCCGATTCCGAAACCTGTGAAGCTAGGGTAAAGGTGAGATGGTAGTTCTTATCGCCCACCCGTGCGTCGCCTTGAAACGCATCCATGAGCTTATGTTCTCGAAGGAGGCGCTGGAGGCGCTGCCCCATCACGCCTTCTTTGTATTCGGTGGTCTTGGCAAAACTGCGTTCAACGTAAGCTTGGAAAAGTTCCTTAAGGGTGACCTCTGGATTGTTGCTGAGCACGACACGCGGCTCACTATAAAACAGGATAGACTCACGTGGGCGGACCAAGTGCAGGAAGGCATCCCGATGTTGCTTAACCGCGAAATCGGCCAGCACCTGATCGGAGGGAGTTGTCTGGCGATAGCGCGCCAGATGATTGTCCGCTGTTTTGATGACAGCTTTGAACAGGGCTGCCTCGAGCTCAGGAAAGAAGTCACTCACGCGGGCCAGACGACTACGAGCGCGGCGAAAATCCAGAAATCCGGTAGCCGGACACGCCAAGACGATACCGATGTTTACGAACTCATCGGTCTCCGGATAGGGGCAAAAGCGTAAAACGGAATAATGGCAGGCGAGGTTTTTATTCATGTTGCCTCCATGCTTTGGTCGGTTGGTTTCGAATACTTTCGGTTAAATGCGTAAAGAACCAAGATAGTCCTTCGCTCGTTGCTGTCCATTCTGAAGGCATTTCTAAGGCTATGGCATCAAGTTCTGTCACGGCTTGATGCATCTCCTCCTGCAGTGGTTTTGGCAACCAAGGTTCATGGCCGCCCACCAAATGCTCGCGCCAGAAGGCATCGGTAGCACCGTTGTTTCCGGCTTTTTCGTGATCGATCAAGTAGTGGCGGTTCTCCAAGTGGCTCCAGATGAGATTGGGATTGTTAACCCGGCGGTCGCTGTTGCGTATCCACCAGTCGAACGCAAGCA
>JANXRL010000186.1 GCA_025352985.1 Verrucomicrobiota bacterium | reverse complement strand
TACGATCTCAACTATCGCCCCTCGCTCTGGAAAACCATCGGCGGCCTCAAGAAAGCGCAGGAAGTGAATCGTGAAATCGCGAAATATGTGGACGTCATGATCGGCAACGAAGAGGATTTCACCGCCTCGCTTGGCTTCGCTGTTAAGGGAGCCGAGGATCTCAAGCACATCGAGACGGACGCCTTCAAGGCGATGATCGAGACCGCCGTGAAAGAGTTCCCCAACTTCAAGGTCGCCGCGACCACGCTGCGCCACGTCATCACCGCGACGGTCAACGACTGGAGCGCGATCCTCTGGCACGACGGCAAGTTCTACGAGAGTCGCAAGTATCCCGGTTTGGAAATCCTCGACCGCGTGGGCGGCGGCGACTCCTTCGCCTCGGGTCTCCAGTTCGGGTTCCTCTCGAAGAACGACGCCCAGCTCGCCGTCGATTACGGCGCGGCGCATGGCGCGTTCGCGAGCACGACCCCCGGCGACACGTCGATGGCGACGCAGAAGGAAGTCGAAAAACTCATGAAAGGCGGCGGCGCCCGCGTGGTGCGCTGAGAATTTTTCGCTTTCATCTTCAAGCCCCGGAGTTTCAAAACTTCGGGGCTTTTTTATGATTTCAACTTAAGCATTCTTTACTCGCTTGCGGTTTAGCTGCTGACGTTTGCGGTAGTTGGCGGCTGAAAGGCCGGTCTCGGCTACAAATACTTGGCGCATATTTTCCAGGCTGCCAAAGCCGGCGAGCGTCACGATGGTCTTGATCGGCAGGTCGGTCTCGCTCAATAGGCGCTCGGCGCGGCGGAAACGGCATTGGATGATCTCTTCGAGCACGGTATGCCCAAGTTTTCGGGAGAAGCGGCGCTCTAGCGTGCGACGTTCGATGCCGAGTGCTTCCACCACATCGGCCACGGACAAAATCTTGTGACTGCGCGTCCAGATGTAGTCGCACGCAGTTGCGACAATGGGGTCGGTGTTGGTAGCGGCAGCCGGTGTTTTGGTTTCCGGCAATGACTGGCCAGTGGGGCCGATCACGGCAGTGAGCGCACTCATCGCCATCAGAGAAACGAGCAGGGAGTTTTCAGTGGGAGCGCTATGCACGTGTTCCAGCAGCTGTTGAAACGCTCGTTCGGCGGGGCCGGAATCGGTGAGCGGAATCACCGGTTTTTCGGGCGAGATGACGCCTTGCTCCAACAAGCGATGGGCGAGCTCGCCGTTGAAGTGCACCCATTTCTCGGACCAGCCGGTTTCATGGGCCGGCGCGTAGCGGTGCCATACGTCGGGAAACAACAGAATGGCGGTGCTGCCCTTTACGTTGATCTGACGCGTGGGCTTGGACTCGAATACACCGCGACCGGAGCTCAGCAGCATCAAGGAAAACTCGGGCAACACGCGGCCGTGGTTCCAATCGAAGTGATAAAGTGTCGGATGTTGGACAGGCGGATAGGATTCGCCCGGTGTCGCCACGCCGCTGCCCACGCTGGTCACGTAGATGCCGCTGTGAAAGACCTCGTCGGGAATCGGCAGGTAATGATGAAAAACACACGACGTCATGGTGGCGCGAGGCGATGGGTTTTCGTCAGGGTAAGTTGGATGAGAAGAGGTAATTTCCCGAGCCGATTTCGCAAACGGCCATGTTTTTTTCCATGCGCAGGAAATTCACGCCTGAGGCATGATCGAGCGGGTGTCCGCTTTCGGTGACGTCGGCAGCGGAGCGGGCTGGCACGTAAACAGTGGCGGTGGCGTTGGGTGGAACTGTTACTTTTAGCACAACCTTTTCCCCGGTTAGATCCCAGCGGGTCGTGATGGGTCCGTAAAGCGACTCGGAGCTGGCTTCGGCGAAGGTCGTGTCTCCGGAAATCAACGGTTGGATCAGGATGAATTGGCCGCCGGGATGGGCGGGGTCGGGGCGGATGCCGGCGAGGCTTTTCGTAAACCAGGAGGCGATGCCAGTGTAGCAGGTGTGCATCCGGCTGGCCACATCGACGTTCCAGTATTCCGGCCAGGTGTTTTCGCCACGGGCGAGGAAGTAGCCGTAGCTCGGTTGGGTTGTCTTTGAAAGCGGGGCGAACAAAAGGTCGGCGCGGCCTGATTCTTCGATGAGATATTTCAGGAGAATCGGCAGGCCGGAACTGCCGACGTCGATGTAGGGGTGAGTGAGGGTGATGTCTTTTTCGAGAACGGCGGCTACGGCGGGGCGGAGGGTCTCGGGCGCGATGCGGGCCAGCAGGGCGAAGGCCTGCTGCACCTGGCCGCCATTGGAATAGGTGCTGGTTTCGGGATGAAAGAACGCCGTATGCACGTGCTGCTTCAGTGTCTCAAGGCGTTGTTGATAGAGGGCGATATCTTCGGGCGTGCCGACGATGCGGGCCATGCGGATGGCGGTTTCCAGATTCATCGCATAGACGCAGTTGTTGAAATAAACGGCTTCGGGGGAATCGCCGAATTCCTTGCGACCGCCGGGAGCGGCCCAGTCTCCGAGGAACTCGCCGGGGTCTTTTCTGTAGCGTTGCAGGAGGCCGTCCGAGGTGTGCGCGTTGAGAAAATCCAGCCAACGTTTGGTGGATGGATAGTTTTCCGCGATGAGGCGGGTGTCTCCGTAGGCCTGATAGGCTTCCCATGCGACGTTGAGCCCGGCACTGCTCCAGAGCGTGCCGCCGTAGCACCTATTGGTCTGGGGCGCGGTGTGGTGAATCCAGCCGTCGGCTTCCTGCACGTCCGACCAGTCGCGGGCTATCTTGGTGTAAAGCGCGCCGGAGCGGTAATTGGGCAGACCGATGCCCCAGGCGGTGGCGAAGTTTTCCTCGCCGTATCCGAGGCGCTCACGGTGGGGGCAGTCCGAAGTGCAGGCCTCGATGGTGTTGACCCGATAGGTCCACAGATCGGTCTCGTAGATTTGGTTGAAGAGAGGGTTTGAACAGGTGAATCGGCCGGTGCGCTCGAGATCGGTGCCGAGAACCAGACCGGTGATGTCAGTCGGTTGAGGTTTGTTTTTCAGGCCGGTGAGGTTGATGTAGCGACCGGCGAGGTAGTTGAAGCGGTTGCGGAAGGTTTCCTCTGCACCGCCCTTGCAGATATACTCTTCGCGCTGTCCGAAGTCTTGCACGGTGCCGGCATCGTCTGCGACTTGAATGACCACCAGATCGCCGGGGGCTTGTCCATGGAGCTTGAGCTCAAGCCAGCCGGAAAAGTTTTTTCCGAGGTCCACGCGGTTGGCGCCGTTTTTAGTTACCTCAATCTTTTGGACAGGGACGGTTTCGAGTATGCGCGTTGGCTCGACCATCTGGGCGGAGAGGGTGGCGTTGACCGGTGTTTCGACGGCGAATTTCCAGGCGTGGTCGTCAAATCCGGGGGTATTCCATTCAGGAATATATTTTCGGGCGTCGAGGCGTTCGCCACCGTAGTCATTGTAGGTGTATCGGCCGATGTTTTCGCTGGAGCTGACGGCGCAGCGCCATGTGGTATCAGAGGCGAGGGCAAAGGGCTGGCCGCCGGCGGTGGTCGCGTTTAGCTGGATGCGCAAAGCCGGAGAGACCTTGAAATCCCTGAAGCGGGTCCAGCCGGGGCCGGTCCAAAGCGCGATCGTGTTCGAGCCGGGGCGAAGTAGCCGGGCAATGTCGTAGGTGACGTAGAGCACGCGTTTATCCAGTCGAGAAATGGCGGGTGCCAGCACACGGTCGTCGGCTTTTTGTCCGTTCACGTAGAGTTCGTGATAGCCGAGTGAGGCGACGTGCATGAAGGTGGACGCGACGGGTTGCGTGAGGTCGAAATCCTTGCGGAACCAGAGGTGGCTTTCCAGGGAGACGTGTTCGGTGGATGTTTTAACCTGATCGGGATGTCTGATCCAGGGCCCGGTCCAGTCTTCGTCATGGAGCAGGCCCATCGAGAAGTAGGCCGGTGCGCTCCAGGTCGAAGGTTGCCGGTCTTTATCCCAAACGCGGATTTTCCAGTAACACGCTTGGTTGGAAACCAGCGTCTTGCCTGCGAATGGGACCAACGCCGACTGCGAAGAAACGACCCGACCGCTGTCCCAAATATCTCCCAGTC
>JANXRL010000182.1 GCA_025352985.1 Verrucomicrobiota bacterium | reverse complement strand
CGCTCCGCTTGCGACAACGGTTCCCCGCCGCCGAGATCACCGTCTTCGAACCCGACCCCGAGCTCGTCCGCATCCTACGCCGCAACCTCGATTCCTTCGGCGACAACCAAAGCCAGGTCGTCGCCGCCGCCGCTTGGACCTGCGCAGACCACCTTCCGTTCGCCGCGACCGGCGATGACAGCGGATCACTCAACCCGACCGGCGGCGTGCTGGTGCCCACCATTGATCTGGCCGCCTACTGCGACCGCCCCGTGGACTTCATGAAGCTCGACGTCGAAGGCGCGGAATACGAAATCCTCGCCCACCTAGCCGCGACCGGCTCCCTCGCCCGCATCCACCGTCTGTTCATCGAGCTTCACGTCTGGGACACTTCCACCCCTCGTTTCCATGAAATCCTCGGCCTGCTCGCCGGCACCGGTTTTAATTACCGTCTGACCCAAGCCACCACCCACGGCGCGCTCCCCAGCCCCGGCGGATTCACCGCCCACGCGTTTCCCGCCAACCTTGTGATCGTGCATGCGTGGCAAGAGCCAACCACCCCACCGTGATTCCCGACCTCAGCATCATCATCCCGGTTTACAACCGCGGCCCCCTCATCCGCCACACGCTCGACAGCGTGCTGGCCGCCTCGCACGGCCTCACCGTCGAAACCATCATCGTCGATGACGGCTCCACCCCGCCCGTAAGCGAGATACTCGCCAAGATTAACTTTATCCCCGCCCGTCTCATCCGCCAGACGAACCAAGGCCTGCTCTTCGCCCGCCTCGCCGGCCTCGCCGCCGCTACCGGCCGCTACGTGCTATTTCTCGATTCCGACGACCTGATCAGCCCCGAAAAACTTCGCCTGCAACTCGCCGCCATGCGCGCCGCAGACGCCGCCGTCAGCTATACCGACACCGCGCACTGCACCCTCGACGAAGCCGGCCCCGGTCCCCTCACCCCCGACACCCCTGCGCTCACCGTCGCCGATTCCGCCACCTTCCACATCCTCGTCCAACCCTCCCCGCACAGCCCGATCTACCTGCGCGACTATCTCGCCCGCGTCGTCCGCGACGCCGTGTTCCCTCCCTCCGCTCTCTACAACAACGTCGCCGAAATCTGGTTTTACCACAACGCCGCCCTCCGTCCCGCCCGTGTCGTCCGCGTCCCCGGCGCGCACACCATCGTCGGCATGCACGTCGGCGTCCGCCTCACCAACCACTGGGAAAAACTCGCGGTCGCCTCCCTCGCCGTGATGGAAGCCTTCGCCCGGGGTTGTCCCGTCGAGCCCGCCACCGCGCCCGTGCGCCAGCTCGTCGCCGAAAAAGCCTTCAACGCCTGGCGCGCCCTGCCCGCCGGTTTCTCCCCCGGATTTTGCCGCCGTGAACTCGGCCTCTGGCGCCGCCTGCACTCCCGCGTCGATGTCGAAAAACTCGGCGGCCCCCAGTTCCAAAAAATCGCCCGCCTCATCGGTCCCGTCGCCGCCGCCCGCGTCTTTCGCATCCTGCAAAATCGCCCCTACGAGCGCATCCGCACCCTCGATGACGCCACCTTTATTCGCGCGCTCGCTACCCTTCCCGCGCCATGACGCCCGGCCGCCTGTTCTATCTCCTTTATCACGCCCCGCTCGCCGCGCTCCGCAGCAGCGTGATCGCCGGCGGCCCGGTCAACCAGTGGATCACCCGCTGCGGCCAGCTCGCCATGCGAACTGCCGCCGCCCATCTCCCGCCGCAACCCACCCCTCCTGCCGACGCCCCCCGCATAGCCTTCCTCACCGGGAAAAAATTCTGGTATCAAACCGCCTTCTGCGCCTCCTCGCTTCTTCGCGTGGCGGATCGTCCGCTCGCCTTCGAGTTTATCGACGACGGGAGTTTTGACGACGCCTTCGCCACCGAAGCACGGCGGGTTTTCCCCGGCTGTCTTCTGACAACCGCCGCCGATGCCGAGACGCGCCTCGACGCCGCTCTTCCCGCCGACCGCTTTCCCGCCCTCCGCCGCCAGCGGCTCACTTACCTGCATCTCCGCAAACTCACCGATGCCCACGCCGGCCGCACCGGCCCGCGTCTCGTGCTCGATTCCGACATGCTCTTCTTCCGCAAGCCCGATGCCTTGCTCCGCTGGTTCGACGACCCCGCGCAACCCATCCACATGCTGGACGTCCACGACGCCTACGGTTACCCTGCCGCCACCTTGGCCGAACTCGCCGGCACCACCATCCCCTCGCTCGTCAACGTTGGCATCCTCGGCCTCCACAGCGATCATATCGACTGGGCGAAACTCGAACACGCCTGCGCCACCCTGCTCGCCCGCCACGGCACCAGCTACTATCTGGAGCAAGCGCTCTCCGCCCTTCTCCTCGCCGGCCAACCCGCCCAACGCCTCCCCGCCGCCGACTACCGCCTGCTCCCCACCGAAGCCGAATGCCTCGCGCCCACCGCCGCGCTCCACCACTACGTCGCCGAATCCAAGCGCGGCTACTTTCGCCATGCGTGGCGGCTTACCCTCCTCAAACGATGACCGCCCCCCTCGTTTCCATCCTCATCCCCTGCTACAATGCCGCCCCTTGGATCGCGGCCACGCTCGACTCCGCCCTCGCGCAAACCCACCCCCGCACAGAAATCATCGTGGTCGATGACGGCTCCACCGACGACTGCCTCGCCCTCGCCCGCACCTTCATCTCTCGTGGCGTTAACGTTTACACCCAACCCAACCAAGGCGCCTCCGCCGCCCGCAATCACGCGCTCCGCCACGCCACCGGTGAGTTTATCCAGTTCCTGGATGCCGATGATCTTCTCGCCCCCGAAAAAATCGCCCGGCAAGTTGCCCTGCTGACCGCATCCCCCTCCCGATCAATCGCCGCCGGACCCTGGGGACGCTTCGAAGCCGATCACACCCGCGCAGTTTTCACGCCCGAGGATAATTGGCGGGATCTGCCGCCGGTTGACTGGCTCGCGCTCAATTTCGCCGGACGAGGCATGATGCCACCCGCCGCGTGGCTGGTTCCCCTCAGCCTCGTCGCCGCCGCCGGCCCCTGGGATGAACGGCTGACGCTCAACGACGACGGCGAGTATTTTTGCAGGGTTATCCTTGCCTCCTCCGGCATTCGCTTTTGCGCGGAGGCCCACAGTTTTTACCGCTCCAATCTCAGCGGCAGCCTTAGCGCCCGGCGCACCCCCGCTGCGTGGCAATCGGCCTTCCTTTCCCAAGACCTCTGCGCCCGGCACCTGCTCGCCCATGAAACCAGCCCGCGCACCCACCAAGCCTGTGCGGATCTTTTTCAACGTCTCACCTACGATGTTTATCCCGCCTGCCCCGAGCTGGTCCGCGCCTGCGAAACACGCGTGGCATTGCACGGCGGCTCCCGCATCCGCGCCGGCGGCGGTAAACTGTTTTTGATGCTCGCCCGGCTCCTTGGCTGGAAAAATGCGCGCCGACTCCGACTCCTTTTAAGCCGCGCCTAAACTTCACGCCATGAGCCGCTCCCTCCGCATATTTCTCTGCTGCCAACAAGACCTGCGCCCGCACGCCGTGCCGGCCTACCGTTTCTGGGCCGAGTATTTTCGCGCCGCATTTGCCGAGGCCGGACACACCTGCCTGGAGGCTCCTGGATGCGACTGGGCCGAAGGGCTCGTCGCACTCGATGACGCGGCGGCGGAGGCTTGGCGCGTCCGCACCTGGAACCAAGCCCTGGACTGGCTTCGTCGGGAGCACGCGCGGCAACCCATCGATTTTTTTCTCGGGTATCTTTTCCCTCGTCAGGTCATGCCCGCCGCCATTGCAGAAATCCGCGCGCTGGGCATCCCCTGCGTGAATTTCTTCTGCGACAACGTCCGCGAATTCCGCCGTGTTCCGGCGGAGTTTCATGGTTTCGACCTGCACTGGGTGCCCGAACACAAAGCCCTCCCGCTGTATGCGCTCGACCGGCTCCCGGTGCTGCACGCGCCGATGGCGTGCTGGGTGCCGCCGACCCAGCGCGCGCCCGCGCCACTCGGAGCCGGGGCCGTCACCTTCGTCGGCACGCGCGACGAACAACGCGAACGGCTATTCGCCGAGGCGATCACGCGGGGCCTGCCCGTGGAGTTGCGCGGCTCGGGCTGGGAATCGCCCGCCACCGCTTACGCTTCGCCGCCTACGCGCGCCCGAAATCCAGTAGAGCTTTTGAGCCGTCAGGTCGCTTTCGGCCTTCAATACGGCTGCGTCGCGCTCATCCGCAAACACACCCGCGCGCTCCGCCAGGCGCCGCTGGATTTCGATTTCGCGCCTCACGCCCGGCCCGCGCCCTTCGGCGACGCCTACTGGCCCGCCCTGCGCGAATCCATCGTCTGTCTCGGCGTGAACCGCTATCCCTCGCCGCGCTTTCCCTTCGACCGCCCCGACACCTACTCCCGCCTCCGCGACATCGAAGCCCCCATGGCCGGAGCGTGCTACCTCACCGAATGGACGGAAGGGCTGGACCTCCTCTATGAGCCCGGCGTCGAAATCGAAACCTACCGGGATGCGGAGGAACTCTGCGCCCAATGCGACGCCTTGACGTCCGACGCGCCCCGCCGCGCCCGCCTCCGTCTGGCCGGCCAGCGACGCGCCCTGGCCGATCACACGATCGCAAAAACCATCGCTCGCGTAGCCTCCCGACTCGGTCTCGGCGCATAAGCCCCCATGCGTTTCGCCCTCGTTTTCTCCTGCCTCCTCCGTCGTCTGGAGCCGCCTGCGTCCGCTTCACCCGCGATCCGCGACGACAACATTCAGGGTCTGCGCGCCTGGGCCGCCTTGTCGGTGGTGATCGGCCATCTGGTTCAGACAATCCCTCACTACGCAGCATGGCAGAGCACCTTTGTCGCGGGCCGCAGCGGTGTCCTGCTGTTTTTTGCGATCTCGGGCTACGTCATCGGCCTCGTCAATCGGCACCCGTGGGATCATCGCGTCCAGGCCGCCTACTGGCGGTCCCGGCTTCTCCGACTCGTGCCGCTATACTGGCTCGCATTGGTCTTCGCCGCCCTCGTCGCATGGTGGATGGCTGACTCCATCCACGTCCGGCAACTCGTCGCCAATGCGTTGTTTCTTCAGAACTTCGATTCCGTATGGGGACTTTCACTGGAACCCATCACGGTGAACAAATCGGTTTGGACGCTGAACTACGAGATGGTTTACTACGCGGTCTTTATCCTGGTCTGGCGCTGGCGCCCCACCCTCGGCCTCACCGCGATCCTTTGCCTGCTTGTTTCCGCTGCAGGTTTAATCGCGCCTCAGGGCTGGGGATTTATCGCGGGCTACGCCTCGGGCTTTGCTTTTTGGCTGGCGGGGTTGGGGCTGGCCTGGATGGGCGAGCCCGCCTCGGCGATATACCCGCCCGGACGTTTCCCTTTTATCGGGCTTTTTGTGCTGCTCATCGCGACCCAGCATGCCGATCCCGGCAAGGTGCTCCTCGCGGCCTGGCACTGTGATATCGCCCACCTCCCCTACGTAAGCCTGGCCGATCTCATGTCCCTGCCCGCCTGCATCCTCCTCCTTGGCGGCGCTTCCGGGCGCCTCCGCCAATGCACGGTCGGCTGGCGAGTCGCCTGTATCCTGCCTCCGGCGCTCACGATTATCGCGGCGATTTCAACCGGTCATTCCATGCTTGATTCCCGCTGGTTCGCCGCCGCGCTGGCCACCTTGATCGGCTCGCTCTTGATCTGGGTGGATGTCAGCTCGACCTGGCTTTCCCGTCTCACGTGGTGGGGTGGCATATCCTACGCGTTTTACCTCTTTCATCAGCCCGTCATCCATGCGATGAGCTACGCTTTTCCGGAACGCACGCTTCTCTGCGCCGTCCTCGCCTTCGCCCTCACCACGGCAGTTTCCTGGCTGCTTGAAAAGAAATTCCAACCTCTGTTGATGCGCCGCATCGCGCCTGCATCTCAAACGTGACCGCCCGCATCCTCATCATCAGTAACGGCCCCCTCAGCCGCAACCCGCGCGTCGTGAAAGAGGCCACCGTTCTCGGCCTCGCCGGGCACGACGTCACCGTGCTCACCGTGCGCAACCACGCCCCCTCCGAAGTCCGCGACCTGCTCCTGCTCCCAGGCGCCCCCTTCCGTCGCGAAACCATCGATACCATCGCCGGATTTTCACCCGGCCGCCTGCGTCCCTTCTGCCGCCGCGCCATGCTCTGGGCCGCACGCCACGCCACCGCACGCCTGCACCTCCAGACCGCCCGCGCCCTCGGCCCCGCCGGACCGCTTCTGAAGCGAGCCCGCCAAATTCCCGCCGATCTCGTCATCGTCCACAACGAAGTCGCCCACTGGGTCGGCACCCAACTCATCAAAGACGGCCGCCACGTCTGCGCCGACATCGAAGACTGGCACTCCGAAGATCTCCTTCCCGCCGACAGAGCCCGCCGGCCGCTCAACCTCATCCGCACCGTCGAGCGCACCTTGCTCCACCGCGCCATCCACACCACCACGACCTCCCACGCGCTCGCCGACGCCATGCACGCCCGCTACGGCGGTCTGCGCCCCCTCGTCATCACCAACTCGTTCCCGCTTCAACCCGCGCCCGACTGCGCCGTTATCGGAGAACCAACCGCGTTTTTCTGGTTTTCTCAAACCGTCGGCCCCGGTCGCGGGCTCGAACCGTTTCTCGCCGCGTGGCAACAGACCACGTTGCCCAGCCGCCTCGTCTTGCTCGGTGACGTGAGCGCAGACTACGCCCACCGCATGCTCGAAAGCCTTCCGCCCGCCTTCCGTCCCCGCGTCAGTTTTCTACCGCTGGTGACGCCCTCCGAACTTCCCGGCGTGATCGCCCGGCACGACATCGGCCTCGCCCTTGAACAAGCCGCCATCCCCAACCGCGACCTCACGATCACCAATAAAATCATCCAATACCTGAACGCCGGCCTCGCCATCGTCGCCAGCGATACCGCCGGTCAGCGCGAGGTGCTGGCGCGCTCGCCCGATGCGGGCGTGCTCGTGCAAACCCACGAAACCACG